>JAUWMO010000054.1 GCA_030613125.1 Bacteroidota bacterium
AACATTGTATGTTTTGCTGAATTGGCTTTCGAGCCCTTTTACCCTCAGGTAAAGGCAAATACTAAGAAATTGAAATTAGCTGAGCCTGTTCCCGGACCAACAACGGAAACATTCTCAGCACTTGCTGCTGAGTTAGGGATAGTCATTATCCTTAACTTATTTGAGAAGGATGGAGGCAAAACCTATGATTCTTCGCCTGTTATAAATAGTGACGGTGCCATTTTAGGTGTTACCAGAATGATACATATAACTGATTATCCCGGTTTTTATGAACAGGGATACTATTTTCCCGGAGATAATGGAGTACCTGTTTATAATACAGAATTCGGGACAATTGGTGTTGCAATCTGCTATGACAGGCATTATCCTGAGTATATGCGCACTCTTGCCTTAAAGGGGGCAGAAATTGTTTTTATTCCCCAGGCCGGTGCAGTGGACGAATGGCCCGATGGGCTGTATGAGGCAGAACTTCAGGTGGCGGCATTCCAGAATGGGTATTTTACTGCTTTATGTAACAGGGTGGGGAAGGAGCCGGTCCTCACATTTGCGGGTGAATCTTTTATGTGTGATCCGGAAGGCAAAGTGATAGCCAGAGCTGAAAAAGGAAACGACCAAATATTGCTTTGTGATATTGATGTTGACAAAGTTGGAAATTCACATGCAAAACGCCTGTTTTTTCGCGATCGACGTCCGGAACTCTATACTGATTGGTTCACACTACAGTAGTGACTTAATCCGGAAAATTACCTGACGGTGAGATCGGGGCTGTCTCAAAAGTCAGATTATACATCATTCCCGCGAAAGCGGGAATCCATAAACCTTTGATTTTCAAATGACAAAGATTCCGTATCAAGTACGGAATGATGTCATTAGGCTACTTTTGATACACCCCCTATGTTCATGAATTTTCCGCTCTTTTGAGCCGACGATTTGCAAAATAATGATATTTAAAGAAGTGGTAAAATGGATAAACATTTTCCGTTTCTTAATGAGCTGCTCATTTACGAGCATACTTTATTTTTCAAATGTCGGGGTTAACCCTTCAGGCTAACCTGCTTTTTACTCAGTAAAGTCTGGCTCCAATGGTTCGATAACGGCTTTTGATTGACAAAGTTACTCATACCTCAGGGCTACAGCGGGTCTGCCAATTGCAGCTTTTACTGCCTGATAGCTTACGGCTATCAAGGCAATTAGCAGTGTAATCGCTGCAGATAACAATATGATCCACCAATGGATCCGAATATGAAAAGCGAAATTTTGCAGCCATTTGTTCATGAAATACAATCCTAATGGAATAGCTATAAAAATAGAGACAATAACATAAATTATAAATTCACGGGATACTAATCCGGTAATAGATATTGTCTTAGCCCCAAAAGCTTTTCTTATCCCTATCTCTTTGGTTCTTAACTGTGCGGTAAATGCAGATATACCAAACAGTCCCAGACATGCAATGAAAATTGATAATAAAGAAAATGCCTTAAAAAGATCCAGAACATTTTTTTCATCTTTGTAAAGACCTGAAAGATAGGTTTCAACAATCTCATAACTAAATACAGCCTCAGGGACCAGTTTATCTACCGTTTTCTTAAGATGTTCCATAGCTGCGTTATATTGCCCGGGTTGAATCCTTACAAGTACATATCCAATGCCTATTTGTCGACCCTGTTCATTATTTAAATATTCAATAACCAATGGTTCAATGAGGCTGTGCAGTGATGCAAAATGAAAATCTTTTATTACTCCAATAATCTCACCATCTCCTCCGAAAGTACTTGAACCCCGGCTTCCGACAGGATGTGTCAGATTAAGTGCATTAACTGCGGTTTCATTTAAAATATATGCATGGTTCAGAGTAGGGGAATCTTTAAAGTCTTTACCTTCAATTAGGTCAAGTCCCATTGTAGACAAATAGTTTTCATCAGACCTCATAAACCGCATTGAAGGAAGATCTTCACCGTCTGAAACACTATCAGGTTGCAAGCCTTCAACACTGTAATTTTCTCCTGGCAAATTTGAAGCTATTGATGCACTGATTATCGACGAGTTTCCTGTAATTTCATTTATTAAAGCTGAAGGTTCATGCATAACAAATTCAGCCAGATCTCCGTCAAGGTGAACCGCAACCAGATTCTCTTTATCAAAACCCATCTCCTTCTTATGAAAATATTCCATTTGCAGGTAGATAATTATAGTGGCGAAAATTAAAAAACCAGCAAGAACAAACTGAAATACCAGGAGCATTTTTCTTAAACGATTGGCTTTGGATTGTGGATCTTTGATACCCTTTATGCTCGTAACCGTATTAAAAGAAGAAACAAAAAGTGCAGGATAAATACCGGATAGCAAACCTACAATGATAATAATCGCCGACATCACAATTATATTAATTGGGGAAAAAACCTGTGATAATGTGATCAGTTTCCCGGAAAGCTGGTTGTACAGTGGTATCAGAAAGTCTATAAATAAAATTCCCAGCAGTCCGGCTAAAACTGTTTGTATTACTGCTTCCCCAAGGAACTGTCTGACTAATTGACCTTTAAATGCTCCGGTTACTTTTCGGATCCCGACTTCTTTCATCCTTTTAAAGGACTGTGAGGTAGCTATATTAACAAAATTTACTCCGGCAATGAATAAAATAAAGATTGCAGAAATAGTAAATACGATAACATAAACCATATTGCCGTTTCTCCTCATTTCCTGTTCAAGATTTGAAAACAAATGGATATCTGTAATGGGTTGTAATGAAAACATCCTCTGGGATTTCATTTCTTCAGGTGTTACATCAAACTGGTAATAATCCATTTGAAAATCAAGCATTTTTGATTCCACATCCTCTCTCTTGTTATTATCCTCCAGCAGAACATAGGTATAAACCCCGGCCCAGGTACGAGCGTAATAAAGATCTTTTAATCCCATTTGAATTATAAAATTTCTGAAAGAGGCAAAAGTGATCAGAAAATCAATTCTGAAATGAGTATTTTGTGGCAGCTCTTTAAACACCCCTGTTACTTTCATAGGCAACTGCGATTGAAAAAGAAGAGTTTTTCCCATTGGATCTTCATTGCCAAAATATTTTTCTGCAAGAGCAGGAGTAATAATTACAGAATTAACATCATGTAATGCAGTTTGCGGGTTACCCTGGAGAAACTCAATATCGAACATCTTAATTGCAGTAGAGTCGGTAAAGAAGCCCCAATTTTCTTCAAATGATTTTTTATCCCCATTTTCCGGCTGATATGAAAGAACTGTGGAGAACACCTGCCTGAAATGGGTAGCCATTTCAATTTCAGGGAAATATTTAACCATTTCATCAGCCAATACAGGAGCTGTAGGAGCCCAGTTCCTTTCCTGGTCGCCGTAATGGGCTTTGTTTATTACCCTGAAAATCCTTTCTGATTTAGGAAAAAACTTATCATAACTTATCTCATCCCGAACATGGGTAAGTATTAGAAACCCTGTGGCAATACCCAGCGTCAGTCCAAGTAGATTTATGAAACTATTGAGCTTTTGTCTTCTTATATTTCTGATTATGGTTATTATAAAATGTCTGAGCATGATGCATTTTTATTTAGTTCAGAAACATCAAATTACAATTCATATGCCAATATTTGTAAAAGTCAGTATACCAATAAAATAGGACAATGTATATACTTTTGAACTTATACAATTGTCCATTTTTGGACATATAGATGTCCATTGATGGACAAGTCAGTACTCATAGTTTTTTCTTAAATTTGAAATTAATTGATGTTCCAAAATATTGGAACTGATGGTCAAAGTAAGTGTTTAGTTTGAAATTAGAATAATATGAACCCGGTTGAAGGAAAAATATTGATTGTGGATGATGATCCTTATATAATTTTATCCTTAAAGACTCTTTTAGAACAACACTATACTTACGTCAGAACATTAAATGATCCTGATGATATTACAGCTTTGGTCAAAGAAGAGTCATTTGATGTGGTATTGCTTGACATGAATTTTAAACCGGGTGATACAAGTGGGAGGGAAGGTATCAGGTGGTTGAAGAAAATACTGGAAATTGAACCTCAAACAAATATTGTTACCATAACCGCTTATGGGGGGATCAATACTGCTGTAAAGGCTATGAAGGCAGGGGCCATGGATTTTATTGTAAAGCCATGGCACAATGAGAAAATACTTTCTACAGTGTCGGCGGCAATGAAGCTAAGCCAATCCAGAAGAAAGGTAAACAGGCTTAAAACACAACAGAAAATATTAAGTTCTGAAATTGACAACCAGTTTCCCGGGATAATCGGACAATCACCCGCTATACAAAAAATGTTAAGGGATATCGATAAAGTTGCCCGGACAGAAGCCAACGTTTTGGTACTGGGTGAAAATGGTACAGGTAAGGAGTTGGTTGCCAGGGCTATTCACAGAAACTCAGGCAGGCATGAAGAAGTGCTTATAACGGTTGACCTTGGATCAGTTTCAGAAAGCTTGTTTGAAAGTGAATTGTTCGGACATGTTAAAGGAGCTTTTACAGATGCCAGAGAAGATAGAACCGGTCGTTTTGAGGTGGCTTCAGAGGGCACTTTGTTTCTGGATGAGATCGGTAACCTGCCAATGAATCTTCAGACAAAATTATTAAGCGTACTTGAAAATCGCAAAATCATACGCCTTGGGACAAATAAGCATATTGATTTCGATATCAGGCTTATATGTGCTACCAATCTGGATTTAAAAAAAATGGTTCAGGAAGGAACTTTTCGCCAGGATTTGTTATACAGAATTAACACTGTTGAACTAAAATTGCCCCCGTTGAGAAGAAGAACAGAGGATATTCCACTACTTACAAGTATGTTTCTTAAGAAATTTTCAAGAAAATACCGAAAACCTGACCTGAAAATACCTGACCGTGTGATCCATAAACTTACAGCTTTTAAATGGCCTGGTAACATAAGGGAACTTCAACATGCGGTGGAAAGGGCTGTAATATTATGTGATGGAAAGAACCTTACATTAAATGATTTTAATTTTCTGTATGGACGAACAGAGGAAGACAAGCCATTTGATAATTATAATTTAGAAAAACTTGAGCTGTGGGCTGTGCAGAATTGTCTGGAAAAGCATGGCGGGAATGTTAGCAAAACTGCACAGGAACTGGGTCTTACACGAGGTGCAATGTATAGAAGAATTAAAAAATATGGTTTATAGAAATTTCAGGATTAATGTCGTTATCAGACTTGTATTAATTGTTCTGCTTCTTGGTTTTTTCTCTTTTTATTTGTTTGTCTCTTCTAATTATATCAGAAGTATTTACCTGGGAATTTTTATATTGTTGCTTTTGATTGAACTATTCTGGTATATCGATAAAAGAAACAGGGAATTAACTACATTCCTCAAATCGCTGTTGAATGACGATTTTTCATCAAGGTTTAAAGATGCTGGAAAGGGAAAATCCTTTGAGTCATTTTATAAAACAATGAATAGTATTACAGAAAAATTCCATAATCTGAGTGCCGAAAAAGAAATTCAGTTTCAATACATGCAAGCCCTTATTCAGCATGTTAAAGTTGGAATAATATCTTTCGATTCTGAAGGCCGGATACATATAGTAAATCATGCCTTCAGGTATTTTTTCAACATACCCCGAATAAGAAAAGACAGCTTGATAGATGACCTGAATCCCGATATTATCGATTTGCTCTGCAAGATTCAGTCTGAGGAAAAGAAAATCATTAAGGTTCAACAAAAAGGAAAGAATATATCTTTAGTCATCAATGCTACTGAGTTTAAATTGGAGGACAAACAATATAAATTGATTTCGGCCCAAAATATCAGAGAGGAACTTGAGAAGCAGGAACTGGAAGCATGGCAGAAACTTATCCGGATACTGACACATGAGATCATGAACTCAGTTACACCTATTTTATCATTAAGTTCTTCCCTTTATGACCTTATTGAAACAAAAAACAGTAAGGTAAAACAATTTGATGAAAAATTAATACAATCATTGCAAAGTGGGCTGGAAGCTATTGTTGACAGGAGCACCGGACTTATGCGGTTTACAGAGGCATATAAAACATTGACACGCATCCCCCCACCGAAGATCAAGTCTGTTCGTTCGGATGAACTGGCCCATAGAATAAACACACTGTTCAAGACTCAAACAGAAGAAAAAAATATTGGTTTTTCAGTAGAATTATTGTCAAAACCATGGTCGGTTCAATGTGATATTGAACTCCTGGACATGGTCTTTATCAATTTGATAAAGAACTCAATCCAGGCCCTGGAGAATAAAACAAATACTCAAATAAAAGTCAGACTCAGAAATACCGGTAAAAGTAAAACCATCATAGAAATAGAAGATAATGGGAAAGGGATGGCACAAGAGGTGATGAACCAGATATTTGTTCCTTTCTATACCACTAAACCGGATGGTTCAGGCATTGGTCTGAGCGTCTCAAATCAGATAATTCGTTCGCATGATGGTACAATTCATGTTGAGTCAGAACCAGGTAAGGGTACTGTTTTTTTTATCAGACTTTAACAATAGATTATACCAAAATGATATTGTGCTTTCGGCATTCACTTCTCATTGTTTCGGACCATATACTACACTGGATCTCGCCAATATGTGCTTTCTTCAGGAAAAACATGCAAAGTCTTGACTGGCCAATACCACCTCCTATAGATAAAGGAAGTTCCCCGTTTATAAGTCGCTGGTGAAATAGCAAGTCTTTTCTATCAAGAGTGCCGGTTAATTCCAGTTGCTTCATTAATACTTTTTTATCAACCCTGATTCCCATTGAAGATATTTCGAAAGCAATTTGCAGAACCGGATTCCACAAAATTATATCTCCATTTAATCCCCTGTCTCCATTTACTCCTGGTGTTGTCCAATCGTCATAGTCAGGAGCACGGCCATCATGCGGTTTGCCATCGGCCAGTTTGCCACCGATCCCGGTAATAAAAACAGCGCCGTATTTTTTTGCAGTTTCATGTTCACGTTCAGCTGGTGACAGATCCGGATATTCAGCCAACAATTCCTCAGAATGAATAAATGTGATTTGATCCGGCAGAACTGGATTTATCTGTGGATAATTCTCGTAAATAACAAATTCGGTGCGTTTAAAGACTTCATAAATTTTTTTAACGATATATTTAAGAAAGTCCGTAGTTCTCTCTTCCTTGTTAATTACTCTTTCCCAATCCCACTGATCAACATAAAGTGAATGCAGATTTGTTAATTCTTCATCCGGCCTGATGGCATTCATATCGGTATAAATACCATATCCTTCACTGATCTGGTAATCGGCAAGAGCCATTCTTTTCCATTTTGCCAGTGAGTTGACCACTTCTGCATCTGAACTGTCAATATCTTTAATTGTAAAACCTACTTTTCTTTCGATACCGTTCAGGTCATCATTTATGCCTGTGTTTTTTAAGACAAACAAAGGTGCTGTAACACGTCGCAACCGAAGTTCAGAGGATAAATTTTCCTGAAATGTATCCTTTACAAGTTTGATTGCTTTTTCAGTTTGTTTCAGATCTAAAATGCTCTTGTAGTTCCCTGGTGTAATAAATTTTGCCATGATCAAATAGATTATTATTTTCGACTCAAAAATATTCCTATTGAAAGTAAAAACAAAATAAAATTGCAATTTAATTATATAAAATTTATATTTGCTTAGAATATGTTAGTAAAAATTGCTAATAAGTAACAAAATGTAAATAAAAGGAATTAAAAATGGAAAAAAAATTTCATATTGATACTTTAGACCGTAAAATATTGTCTATCCTTATAAAAAACGCTCGTGTTACATTTCTGGAAGTTGCCCGGAAGTGCTGTGTGTCAGGCGCTGCAGTGCACCAGCATGTAAAACGGCTAACCCGCCTTGGAATAATTAAAGGTTCAGAGTTTACTGTAAATCCAAAGAAAATCGGTTACAGCACCTGTGCGTACATTGGTATTTTTCTTGAACAGGCTGGTTTGTACAGGAGGGTGGTTGAAGAATTATTAAAAATTCCTGAGATAACACAATGTCATTACACCACAGGCAATTATTCAATATTTATTAAAATATATGCCAGGGATAATGATCACTTAAGGGTAATACTTGCTGACGGTTTGCAGAATATAAAGGGAGTATCAAGGACGGAAACATTTATCTCACTTGAGGAGAGTTTCAACAGGCAGATACCAATACCGGTAATTGATGAAAAACAGTAACAGAACTTCAGTCTGTTAAATCGGATTAAAAAATAATGAGATATGAATTCGTAAAGTGATTACAGCCGGTTGTTATGCAGTTATATTACATGATTAGACTTTATGTGTTTTCCAGCGGCCTTTGCGGAATATTACTAAAGCAGTAATCGTCATAACCGATTCGGCAATAATAATGGCATAGTATACTCCCTTCTCTTCAAGGCCTGATGGAATAGCCAGAAAATAGGCAAGAGGAATTTCAAGCAACCAGAAACAAAAAAAATTGATCTTGGTAGGGGTTATTGTATCACCGGCTCCATTGAATGACTGGATAAGGATCATACCAAGTGCATAAAACAGATATCCATAGCTGACAATTTTCAGGCAAAAAGCTCCCGATTCAATAACTTTTTCATTCTCAATGAATAGCTTAATGAAAAAAGCAGGATTCAGGATCAGGAACAGAGCAATCAATCCAAGAAATGCCATGTTTACATATGCAGTTGACCAGACAGCACGTTGAGCACGCTCTGGTTTTCCTGCTCCCAGGTTTTGACCAACAAGGGTTGCTGCAGCATTGCTCAAGCCCCAGGCTGGTAACAGAGAAAATATAATTATTCTTATAGCTATAGTATATCCTGCCAGCACTTCACTACCGAAAACAGAAATAATTCTGACCAATCCTATCCAGCTCGATGTGGCTATGACATTCTGGCCAATTCCTCCAAGTGACAGCTTTATAAGCTTGATTAGTACATCTGCTTCAACCCTCAGGTGTTTTACAAGAAGCTGAACTCTTCCTCTTCTGCGAAAAAGTACATAGAACTGATATAATACAGCAAGCCCTCTTCCGGTATTCGTGGCAATAGCCGCTCCTTTTATTCCCAGTTCAGGAAAAGGGCCAAGCCCGAATATAAGGCAGGGGTCCAGAATAATATTTATTAAATTGGCTATGAACAGTATACGCATTGAAATTGCAGCATCTCCTGCACTTCGGAATACGGCATTAATAATAAACAGAAGCATTATAACCATATTGCCCCCGAGCATAATACCTGTATAAACATACCCCGATGTAACTATTTCTTCTGTTGCTCCCATTATCCTGAGAAAATCGGCAGCAAAAAAAACGCCTGGTATCCCTATAAGTAAAGATATTCCGATTCCGGAAATTATAGCCTGGACTGCAACTTTTGATGCACCGTCAGGATCTTTTTCACCAATTCTACGGGATACCATGGCGGTAGTACCAACACTCAGGCCAACTGCCATAGCATAAATAATAGTAAGCAGGGATTCAGTAATGCCAACAGTAGCTACAGCACCAGGACCAAGTTTTGACACAAAGAAAATATCCACAAGTGCAAAAATTGATTCCATTATCATTTCCAATACCATAGGAATTGAAAGCAGAAGTATTGCACGGCCCAACTTACCTTCTGTAAAATCTATTTCAGTTCCCCTGACGGCTTCCCGGATATCCTTCCAAAAATGATATAACCTGTTGTGCCGGTTTGAAATAGCAGCAGCCTCAGACGCCTGATCACTTAATCCTGTTTTCTGCATTTTGATGTTTTGAGAAAAAGAATTTAAAAATGGGAATTTTTATTTAAAATAAAAAAACCTGACAAATCTGCCAGGTTTATAGTGATTCAGCTCGGTCTCGAACCGAGGACCCCATCCTTAAAAGGGATGTGCTCTACCAGCTGAGCTACTGAATCCTTCTCAAATTTAAAAAGTGAGTGCAAAAGTAATTTAATATTTTTTTTTTTCAAAAGATTTCAGGAAATATTCTGATTGAATAATTTTCCTGTTTCGGGATCTTCTGTTCCAATATTATACATATGTAAAAACATTATTTAAATTTATTATTAGTTTACGTTATTTGTATATTTTTTAAGGTAGGATCATTTGACTTTGAGGAATTAAATTTTATATTAAATTTGACACCTGTTACTCAATTCTGAACATGAAAAATAAGATCGTTATCATAACGGGAGCTGCATCAGGGATAGGCCTGGCAACTTCTCATTTTTTTTCAGAAAAGGGAAGTATTGTTGTAATGGCTGATATTAACAATACACAACTTGATAAAGCTGGTAAGGATGTCTCCATATACGGTTCAGAGGTTTTTGCAATTCATACTGATGTTAGCAAAGAAGATGACTGTAAAAGCATGATTGACCAGGTGATCGGAAAATATAAGCGCATCGATGTTTTAATAAACAATGCCGGTATCTCCATGCGTTCGCTCTTTCAGGATACCAACCTGTCCGTTATTAAAAAAATAATGAACGTAAATTATTGGGGAACGGTGTATTGTACTTACTATGCACTTCCTTACCTGCTTAAATCAAAAGGATCACTCGTGGCCATTACCTCCCTTGCCGGAAAACATGGGCTGCCGGGCCGCTCCGGATACTCATCCTCAAAGTTTGCTATTCAGGGGCTTCTTGAAACCATCCGTATTGAGAATCTTAAAACAGGTCTTAATGTACTCACTTTTTCGCCCAATTTTACAGCAACCAATGTACGAAGAGCGGCTTTAACAGGCGATGGTTCACCTCAGGGTGAATCACCCCGTGTAGAGAATAATATGATGACGCCTGAGCAGGTGGCTTCTAAATTATACAGAGCCATTTTGAAAAGAAGAAGGGATGTTATCCTGTCCTTTAATGGTGTTGGTACTTTGGTGGGAAACTTATTATTCCCAAAGCTGGTCGATAGGGCTTATTATAGATTTTTTTCAAAGGAACCAGGTTCTCCTTTGAAAAAGTAAATACTCATAATAGTATAATATACGCAAATATATTCTCGTGAAAAGTAATGAAACTAAAATTCGTGTCAGGTACGCTGAAACAGATACCATGGGAATTCTTCACCATGCAGTGTATCCTGTTTATTTCGAAGAGGGCAGAACCGAACTAATGCGCTCTCTCGGAATGAGTTACAGCGAGATGGAGAAAAAAGGAGTTATATTGCCTGTTTATTTTGTGAATGTAAAATATTTCCAGCCCGCATACTACGACGATTTACTGACCCTGCAGACAGAACTGGCCGAATTGAATGGGGTCAGAATCAAATTTGATTATAAGTTATTCAATGATCAGAAAACTTTACTTGCAGAAGGAAATGTTACCCTGATTTTTGCAGATCCCATATCGTTTAAGCCCATTAGACCACCAAAGTGGTTTGTCAAATTAATAACGTAAAACCAACTCGTCTTTTAACCGACCTGAATATTACACTGTTTCATAAAAGCCATTCATCCAACCTGTTACTTATTATCTGATTTCAATTTACTACGTATTAAATTTGTTCTGTTGTGATGTACAAACCTTCCTTACTCTTCATCCGTACATTCGTTCTTTATTAGTGCATTAGTGGCCTCTTAATAAAAAGCCACGGATGCACGGATTAAAGACGAATAAAAGAAGATAATACTTCACTTAAAATTCAAAGGAGGGGTTCAAATGTTCACCCAGTGAGTCCCAGTCTGCAAACTCAATGCCAGTTTTTAAAAACTTTGTAAATGATAGATTCCATTAGTTCATAACCTTAGCCTAAGCCTTAGCCTTAGCCTCCAGAAAGTGTAGACTGCATAAACTATAACATAGCCATTATAATACGTAGTTATCCCATTTGGATTTGAAGAATGAGAAATTTTATTTTCATTTTCCTGTAATGGAAATGTGATTAGATCGTCATCTGAATGAGGTCTCATATATTTTATTTTATTGTATTTGATAACTAAAAAAAAAATAATGAAAAAATTAAACCTGATATTAATTGCGCTGACTTTCCCATTATTAATGTCTGCCCAAAAAAATGTAGCAGATAAGGTTTTTGAGAAATATGCCGGTAAAGATGGATTTACAACTGTATATGTAAGTAAGGGACTGTTTAAATTCTTATCCAAAATAGATGATGATGATGATCTGAAAGCTTTATCTGGTATCGAATCCATCAAAATCCTTACAACAGATGATCCTCACATTACAGATGGAATTAATTTTTATGATGAAGTAATGCAAGACCTGAAAATGGCGCCATATGAGGAATTGATGACAATAAAGGAGAGTCACCAGGATGTTAAGATCCTTATAAATGAAAAAAATGGCATTATTAAAGAGCTTTTATTAATTGCCGGAGGCGACGGATGTGACAATGTTTTGATTATCATACGAGGTAATATCGATCTGAAAAAAATGCCGGAGCTGTCAAATTCAATACATATGGATGAATTAGAAATACTGGAAGCTCTGGAAGCAGGTGAGGAATTATAATATAGTTTGCCGGAATGGTTAAATACTGTCAGGCAAACACTATTTTTCCAGTGGACAATTTCGGAATGTTTGAAAAAATTCATTTATTTATTAGCTTTATTGATCTTTGACAAATTAGAAAACCTATCTGACCTAAAGTTTGATGAACCTTGAAGAGTTTAAAACAAAAGTGTTGCCCTTGCAGGAAAGATTGTACGGATTTTCTTTAAGGATTCTGGGTAATAGTGAAGATGCAAAGGATGCTGTTCAGGATATTTATGTAAAACTTTGGAAAATGAAAGATTCTCTCCACACATATATTAACCTGAATGCATTTGTCATGACAGTGACACGGAATCATTGCCTTGATAAGCTAAAAGGAAAAAAAACTGTCTCACTGGAGGGAAAACATATTTCATCAGATCATTATATTGATCCGTCTCCTGAAGAGATTTTTGAAAAAAAGGATGTGATGGAAAAAATTAAGTTGATAATTTCAGGTCTTCCTGAAAATCAACGAACTATCATTCATTTAAGAGATATTGAGGGGTATGATTATAGCGAGATTAGTAATATTATTGATATGAGTGTGAACAATATTCGTGTAAACCTTTCGAGAGCCAGAAAAAAAATAAGGGAGGAATTGTTGAATAAATATTACCAGCATGAAAATTCAGGAAGCAGAGATACTATTGGCAAAGTTTTATAAGGGAGAGACTTCTGTTGCGGAAGAAGATAAATTGAAGAAGTTTTTTTCAGAACCCGGTGTACCTGAACATCTGAAACCTGATCAGGATATGTTTTCATATTATTCTGGTTCCGGATCAGATGCCAGGCCAGGTACGGAGTTAGAAAAAAATATTCTGCAGGCAATCCGGGAATCCGATACATCATATAGTACAGGGCCCGGAAGATTTACCGGTCAGTTATATTGGATAACAGGTATAGCGGCAACTATTTTGATAGTTATAGGTTCTTACTTTCTGTTTCAGCGAGGTGAGGAGGCTGACACTTTTAACAATCCCGAATTAGCTTATCTTGAAACAAAAAAAGTACTCTATTTTGTTTCATCAAAACTCAATGCGGGGACCAATCCAATACAACAAACCTTAAGAAAGTTTGACAAAGGGACCAGTAAATTGAAAAAAATGTCGGAGCTCAATAAGGGTATTGAAGAGCTTCGAGCAGTAACTCATTTGCCAGCAGGCTTTGATGCTCTTTATTATCTGGAGATGCTTCAAGAACCCGGGGATATCGTTTCAAAATACATAAAATAATAAATTTAATAACTTAACAGATATTGCTATGAAAACAAAATTATTGACTTTGATTATTGGAGCCTTAGTGCTATCATTCAGCTCATTGGCTCAGAAGGATCCTGTCGACCGGCTTTTCGATAAATACTCAGGGCAGGAGGGGTTCACAACAGTATATATATCAAGTAAAATGTTTGGTCTGTTTGCGGAAATGGACCCGGATGACAAAGAGCTTCAGGATATGATGAATGGTCTGAAAAGTATAAGAATACTGACTACTGATGATGATTCAAAAGTTTCTAAAAATATCAATTTTTATAATGAGG
>JAUWMO010000203.1 GCA_030613125.1 Bacteroidota bacterium
TTTTGCCGGAGGGTAAAAATTAGTTTTTAAAATCTGTATCCAATCAATGGTAAGCCTTTTTTTATGACAAACTGATAACCCAATTCAATTTCTGGCAGGGATGAAAGAAAAAGGTAAAATCAGACTATTTACCACCACAGGAGGCGGATTTTAAGTTAAAACAAAAAATACTGTCGGCTTATGGACAACAATCCAATGTATTGAATTGGATTAATAGTAGCCTAATTCGATGTAGCAAACACTTCAGCGGGTTGTTTCAAATTCAGAATAGTTAAATATTCATCTATATTTGATAATACCTTTAAGGCAGCTTTTAAATCATCATCCCAGGTAAGTGTATTTTTTATACTACCGGCCTGGTAATAATATCTGCCAACAATTTCGCTGGCAAGGAATTGTATAACTTCTACCTTATTTTGATCCATGTCTTTATCAAGATTATGGGCCATCTTATCTTCCAGCTTTTGCAAGTCGATTGAAAAATCTTCGTACTTTTTATCTCTCTTTGTTTCTCTGATCAGGTTTTGCAGAGCTTTTTCTGTGCGGGTTTCGTAACTGAAATTTTTCTCTTTTACGAAGGCTCTAAAGTCTTTAAAATCACTTTCAGTTAGTCGAAATTCATCAATAGAAGAAATGGATTCATTTAATGATGCATATTTTGTGGCATAATCGAAAAAGAGAAATTTTGCATATAAATTGGCAGTTAGCAAACTGGCATCGTCCGGACTTACAACAATTTCAGGAACAATGCCTCCACCATCATAAACAGTTCTTCCGTGTTGAGTTTTAAATTCTGAAATAAGTGAATCGGGGACATGACCAACACTTCCATCTTCGTTACGATGGGAGTAATCGAGGGCTTGTATGCATCGTCCGCTGGGAATGTAATATTTTGCAGTGGTTACCTTCACCTGGTTGTTATAGCCCAATGGTCGGGTTGTTTGAACGAGGCCTTTACCATAAGTTCTTTCTCCAATAATAACTCCCCGGTCAAGGTCCTGTATAGCTCCGGCAATAATTTCTGAGGCAGAGGCAGATCCACGGTCAATAAGTACAGCAAGAGATATTTCAGTGTCAACAGGCTGGTCTGGAGCCATATACACATGATCATAATCCTTTATTTTACCACGTGTACTCACAATTTCCTGTCCTTTATCAACAAACAAGTTTGTAATCTTTACGGCTTCAATTAACAACCCCCCGGGATTTCCACGCAGATCCAGTACCAGTGATTGAGCATTACATTTTGACTTAAGTTCGAGAAAAGCCGTTTTTACTTCTTCACTGGCACCTTGCGTGAAATTGGAAAGACGGATATAACCGGTTTTATCATTCACCATACCATAATAAGGAACACTTGGAATACTAATCTCTTTTCTGGTAATAACTTTGGATAAAACTGTTTCTTCTCCAGTGCGTTTGACAATGATCTTTACCTCTGTATTTGGAGCACCTTTCAGCAATTCACTAACCTCAGTAGTACTTAATCCTTTGGTAGACTTACCATCTATTTTAATAATTAAATCTCCTATTTTAAGGCCAGCCTGATCGGCCGGAAATCCTTTGTAAATTTCTGATATTATAATATAATCTTCACTTTTACGAATTAAAGAGCCCACACCACCATATTGTCCTGTAGTTATAAAATTAAAACTCTTCAATTCCGATTCGGGAATATATACCGTATAAGGATCCAATGTTTTTAACATGGCATCAATACCGGTTTTAATCATATTTTCAGGATCAGTATTATCTACATAGAAATAATTTAGTTCCCGGAACAAATTGGAAAATACTTCAATATTCTTAACTAATTTAAAATCTCTGCTTTCATTAAAAGATAATATACTTAATGAAACAATAATTAACAAAGTTCCAACAAAAGTGAACTTCAAAATCTTTTTTATTTTATATGATTTCATTATCCTAAAGTTATTTTATTTCCCTTTTTGAATTTACCTTTTATTTTGGTCAACGAAGGCCAAAATAGAACATTTTAATTAAAATGCTCAGTATTTCAATATGAATTAACATTATTTAACGTAATAAAATTTACTTATGTTATTAAGGTACCGGATCGTGTCCATGTCCTCCCCAGGGATTACATGAAAGAAATCTTTTTAATGACAGCCAGCTACCTTTATAAGGACCATATTTTTTTATTGCTTCAATACCATAAGAAGAGCATGTAGGTGTATATCGACATGAGGATGAGAATAGCGGGGAAATAGCTCTTTGATAGAACACTACAAGGCCAATCATAATTATGCTCAGTATCTTTTTCATTTTGGAATTGAACGTATCAGTTTTTGTAAAATCACCTCAATTATTTTCTCTATTTCAGAATAAGAAGAGACATGATCTGATGTATAAATCAAGAATAGTGCTATTTTTTTGTTATATGTTTGTAGTGTTTGGTAAAAGGCACTTTTTTGCTTGCGATAAGCCTCAATTGTCCTTCTCTTTATTAAATTCCGGGTAACAGCTTTCTTAAATTTTCTTTTTGGAATACTGATAGCAAATTTAACTATGGAGTCGTACTCTGACTCAAACATCCAGTATATTTTGAAAGGATAAATTACAAAATAATTACCTCTGACTAAAAGCTTTTCAATTGTTTTTCGGCTGGAAAGTGTGTCGCGTTTATTAAATGTATGTTTTCTCACCAGGAAGGTTCAACATGAAAGACAGGAGAATAAATTTATTCACAGATTAAAAAAAAAATAAAAACAATTATTATTTGTTCTTTTTATTATATTCATTAATATATTGCTCAAGAGCCGTAGCCATAGATGGAGCCTTTGGATTTGGAGCCTGTATATCAAGCGTGAAACCTGCGGCCAGTACAGCCTTTGCAGTAGAGGGACCAAAAGAAGCAATCTTAGTATTGTTTTGTTTGAAATCCGGGAAATTATGTAAAAGCGATTTTATTCCAGTTGGACTAAAAAATACAAGAATATCATAATTTTCTGTTGAAAGATCAGATAAATCACTGCAAACAGTTTTATATAAAATTGCTTCAGTAAAATTTATATTACACTTTTTCAGATTATCGGGAATTTCAGATTTATGTATGTCTGAAAGCGGACACAGGTACTTTTCATCATTGTTTTTCAAAATAATTTCCAATAAGTGCTGAAATTTCCCTTTACCGTAAAGAATCTTTCGTTTCCGGTAAACAATGTATTTCTGAAGGTAGTGAGCAACTGATTCAGATACACAGAAATATTTCATTTCATCTGGAATATTAATTCTCATTTCTTCTGCAATACGAAAGAAATGATCGACAGCAGTTTTGCTGGTAAAAATTACTGCAGAATGCTCCAGAATATTAATTCTTGTCTGACGGAACTCTTTTGCTGGTATACCCTCAACATGAATGAAAGGCCGAAAATCAATTTTCAGATTGTTCTTGTTAGCAAGATCAAAATATGGGGACTTTCCGTTTGAAGGTTCAGGTTGGGATACCAATATTTTCTTGATTTTCAAAGCTCGTAATTTTAGGTTAAACGAATACTTAATCCACTTAATTTATTGGTACTACAAGTCTGATTAAAATCAGGATTGGTAAAATTTCCAGGGCGCAAAGATACAAAATACAATAGAATACTGAAACATTTTTTGAAATAAATAATCCGAACAATCTAAAAATACGCAATAAGTATATTATAAATATTAAAAAAAATCCGGCATAAACAAAACCGGATGTAAGGCTGGTATTTACATATGCAATGGTAATAGTTACAGGGATCAGAAATAATCCCATGCTTTTGGTAAACAAAGAAATGGTATGGAAATATTCATCAAACAATATACTTGTTTGGGAGAAACCACCTGTAAGTTTGCAAACAAGGAATTTAAGCCCATACCATCCTATTATCAGGACGAGCAGAATAAGAAAAAGATATATACCTGAGAAGTAAAAAAAATTTAAATGAAAATAATGAAATACCTGAAATAGAAATAAAGATAAAATAAAGAAAAAAATTGTACTTAATCCACGACTTGCTCGCTGATATTGTACGTTTTTGTTACGGAACAGAGTATGTGCGGTTTGATAATTTATTAACGAAGTAACAATCGGAGTAATAAATTTGCCGTAAAACAATTTAACCCGCGCTAATTGAATGAAAATGAGTAAAAAAACAATAAGAAACCAGTCGGGACTAAATTTCTCCTTACCTACTCTGGCAGGATGGTCTAAGTAAGTTTCATCTGCCGTTATACTTTCATGAATGAAAAAATCGGTTTTTTTTGAAAGAGTGTCTTGGATTTCTTTTTGAATTTGTATTAAAAAATTTGGGACAGGCCAATTTTGTAAAGTATCAAAAGCATAAATGATATGATTAGAATCAAATTTGAACTGAGATTCTGCTTCTTGTACTTTACCTATAATTAATTTCTGTTTTTCTTCAGTACTTTTTTGTATGGAATCAATTATTTTTGATCGAAGTTCACCCTTTTGAAGAATGGAATCAATTTCATTTAAGGAATATTTTCGAAAGGTATCTGTACTATCTGAAGCAATTGAATCTTCTTGTTGAACCTGTGCAGGAGTAATTGAATCAGAATGGGACAGTGAGTCGTCTTTAATTATGCGAACTGTATCCTGAGGTAAAATATTTGTGATTTGAACCTCTCCCGCCATTATTTTTAATAATTTTCACAAAGATAAGGAAATTACAATTTTTAAAAGCTGAAGATTTCTTTTTCAGAAATATGATTCTGACATTTTAGCCTTCCCTGATAGTTCGCAGATCTTAAAAAGAATATTATTTGCAAGCCGGCTGGCACCAATACGAAAAAATTTACTGTTTAACCATTTTGTGCCAAGAGTGTTTTTCACAATTGAATAATAGACTATAGCTTCTTCTGTAGTTGATATTCCTCCTGCAGGCTTGATTCCAACTATTTTTCCTGTTTCATGAAAAAAATCCAGAACAGCATCAACCATTATATAGAAGGATTCTGGTTCTGCTGCAGGATGTACTTTTCCGGTTGAGGTTTTAATAAAATCAGCTCCTGCATCCATGGCCAGAATAGCAGCTTTCCTAACAGACTCAAAATCCGGAAGGACCCCTGTTTCCAGAATTACTTTAAGTTTTGCTTCTCCGGCAGCGGCCTTTAATTCTTTGATTTCTGTGTAAATTCCGGAATAATTTTTTTCAAGGAACTTACCAACAGGTAAAACAATGTCAACTTCTGTGGCTCCTGATTTCACAGCTAATTGTACTTCAAGAATTTTAATTTTCAGGAAAGTTTGAGATGCAGGAAATCCGCCTGCAACAGAGGCAATCTGAACATTTTTGGATTTAAGGTAAGAATGTGCTACAGATACTAATGAAGGATAGACACAAATTGCAGCAACATTAGGAATGTCAGGAAATACATCATGAAACCGGTTTATCTTTAAACAAAAATCCATTATCCTGTTCTTCGTGTCAGAAATGTTCAAAGTGGTAAGATCAATTAAACCCATAATGGTTTTCAGCGAATCAATTGATATTTCCTTTTTGCCCTGATATATCAAAGAATTTGTGGTATTATTGATTTCTTTAGAATTCAACGATTTCGAAAACTTGTTAAATAATGATAGCATATTTTTATTCCTTGTTTTTTGTATCAATGAATATTGTTACAGGGCCATTATTTATCATAGAAATTTGCATATAAGCACCAAACTCACCGGTCTGAATTTCTTTTTCTATATGGTTGCTTAAGGTGCTTATGAATTTATTATAGAATGGTATAGCTATTTCAGGTTTGGCAGCTTTTATATACGAAGGACGGTTCCCTTTTTTTATTTTGGCATGAAGAGTAAACTGGCTGATTACCAATACATCTCCATCTGTATTTTTAACCGACAAATTCATTATACCTTTTTCGTCATCGAAGATTCTAAGTTGCGAGATCTTTTTACATAACCATTCAATATCATCATAAGTATCTTCTTCTTCAATCCCTAACAAAATGAGTAAACCACTATTTATTTTCGATTTTATACTATTGTCAATAGTTACTGATGCTTTATTTACTCTTTGAATTACTGCTCTCATGATTTCATAAGAATGAACTTTAAACAAGTGATAAAATCATTTCTGAACTAACCTGTTATCCCTGCCCTTTTACGCATCAAACAAACCCAGGCCCTGGCAGGAACTGGTTGGTCAGAATCGAAATGGCTCGATTTTAGTAAGAGTATTTCAAAAAAGGGTTCAACAGCCGAAATAATTTTTTTTGCCGAATGTTGTGGCGGCCCGGTAGCTCTCGGACCACTATCCGGATTTCCGATTATTGACAGCCATAATCCTCCGCTTTTTAGATGAGATGCAACTTTTTTTGAAAATTTCTTCTGTTT
>JAUWMO010000251.1 GCA_030613125.1 Bacteroidota bacterium
ACCTGACGGAATATTATCTTTCTTGGGAACATTAATTGCAGAACCTTTTCCAATAGCACGCACTTTTGTAGGAGCTAAAGGAATTTTCAATCCATTTCTGGCAGAAGCAGCCAACCTGTGGTAAGCCTGATTCGTTTTTTCATAACCTTCTATATCTTTTTGCAAAACCGCTCCCATAACATAGGAATGGATAGATAATTTCTCCTTAACCAAAGCATTGATAAGCCTTCGCGGATATTCAGGGGAAAGAAATTCCTGGTGATATTCATCGCTACTGACAGCAATACCTGTTACACCAAGTTTTTTTAACTTCCGGGAGATTTCCTCTGCTTTATTATCTGTATCTGCCCAATATGCATTGGAAGAAATGCCAACACTTTTTTTAAAATATTTCCTGATCCGACTTAAAATATCAAAAAGCCTTGTTTCATTTAGAAATATTTCGCCTCCGCTTAAATGCTGCCAGAACATAATATCACCATGTTTAAAGTCCTTAAGGACCAAATCTACAAGCTCAGGGTCCATGTATTTTTCCGCACCATGAGAGTCAAAAAAACAATGCCTGCAATTCAGATTGCAATTATATGTTGTCAGCCAGGTTATGCCAGTTAAAATTATCATTTACTATATTCTCTGATTATTACCAATTCAGAAAAACCAATTTTTAAATCAAATACTTTTTCAATTGGAACATGCCTTAATAAATGCAAAAACGTTCTTATCACACCTCCATGAGTAAAAATAAGCACTTTTGAGTAATTTTTATCCAGGCAATTTATTATAAAATCATCCACTCGTGTAATAAGTTCCCTGAAAGATTCACCATTTGGGCATTTCGTATCCAAATTATTTCTTCTTTTGAAAACTGGCGCCATTCGGGCCAATCCCAACTTCATATGATCCTAATTCCGTACCATCCTTGTTATAACGATAAAGTTTTCCATTCCCGGTAAATGTTAAAGCTTCAAGTGCAAAAATATTCCCGTTTTCAGGATTTACATTAAAGCCATAGAAGCTCTTATCAATCAACGGGGTTGCCGGAACAACATCATCAGTAATACCTACAGCATAGATACCACTGAATCCCCAGCCACCTCCGTAGTATAAGATCGTACCGGCAGGGTTAATAGCCAAATGAGAAGGATGCGCGGTTTCACTAATTATGATCTCTTTTGTAACATTATTTGATCCGGTATTAATTCTAACCAGTTTTGAAGCGGTTTGGCCAATAACCTGCCAGTTTTGATCATAAATTATTTTACCATAACAAAGTACCCACACATTATTATCAGCATCTTTAACAAAAGAGCGAGGACTGTCGCCAACACAAATGCTTTTAAGCAACTCATTCGTAATCGGGTCGATCACAGAAACGATACTGTCGGTTACATGTCCGCCACTATTAGCTACATAAACCTGCCCCTGTGCAAGAATCAAGCCTTCCGGGCCATTACCAACTTCTATTGAGTCGGTTATGCTTAGGTTATCAGTATTGATCACCATAACCTTCCCTCCTCGTCCCCACATGGTTGCATAAGCATTATTTCCGTCAAGGCCAATCAGGTACCTGACCTGAGGGAGGTTGTTTATTACACCTACCTCTTTAAAATCCTTGTATGTAACAACTTCAATCTTATTTGAAGCATTTACCTGAATGAATCCTTTTTCTTCCACTATTGTGAGAGATTGTACCACATCGCCCAGGTCCCTGCTGTTCTCATTCTTAAAGATATAATTACTTACCGAATCTTTTTCAGTATTATAATAACTCACTGATCCGTTAGCGGAACCAAATGCCCCCTCGTTAGTAATAAACACTCCGGTTTCGTATTTCCCTTTTGGTACAGGTTCCGGATCATCTTTACTGCATGATGAAAAAATCACAGGCAAGGCCAGCATTCCAAGCCAGAATAATTTGTTTAGGTTTTTCATGATAATTGTTTTTGGTTTAATTAAACTTATATTGAACTGTCAATTGATAATTCTGTTTTGGCATGGCATAGTTAGGCATGCTCTGGTATACTTCACCCAGTATATTATTCAGGTGCAAATTGATAAACCAGTTAGATTTCCCTTTCCCAAGATTGCCACTGAGAATTATATTCAAAAGATAAAAAGGATCAAGGTATCTTGAGTTGTCAGCCATAGTATATCTTT
This sequence comes from Bacteroidota bacterium, assembly GCA_030613125.1. Taxonomy (GTDB): domain Bacteria; phylum Bacteroidota; class Bacteroidia; order Bacteroidales; family VadinHA17; genus JAUWMO01. Next base: position 2,158 of record JAUWMO010000251.1, read on the forward strand.
TGCCGACCAACTGCCATATCAAATCGACCTGCCATCTTTTTTGTTTGATATAAAACCTCAGATTTCCCTGATGAACAGGAGTGTTCACCATTTGTTTATGCAAAATTGCATCTGATTCAAGGTCAGACTTTATTTCCAGGGTTGAATGATTATTAGTGTATTTTCCATCGAAGCCAATCACAGTTTTAGTAAAGTTTAAGCTACTCTTTAAACTAAGTTCGAAGCCCCTTGACCAAACTTCCTTTTTATTTACCGGCATCCAAATACCTTCAATTGGCATCCACAAGATCAAATCATTAATTCTGGAATTGTAAAACGTTATATCACAATCTGTTTTAATTAGATCTTGTCCGGTCTTTAGTTGAAGTCCGATATCCTCACTCCATCCATTTTCGGGTACAAGGTCAGGGTTTCCCATTGCAAATCCTCCGTACCAATAGCTATCGTTGAATGTTGGCACACGATAATTTCCCGATATTTTTCCGTGCACTTGTAAAGGAGGTAAGATTTTCACCCGAAGGCTTAGGGCTGGGGTAGGTTGTCCGAATTCATTATCTGTTAATTCCTCACGGATGCTAATATTTGTTTCAAAACTATTACTTGCATTTTGTATCCTGTAAGCAACAAAAAGAGCAGTGCTATTACGTTTCGGATCACCTAAAAAGTCAGCAGACTTGCCGGCATCAAGCCGGTTATTCAAACCTATATTCAACAGATGATTATCACGTATCTTAATATTGGTTTCGAACTCGACAAGACCTGTATAAGACAAATGTTTTGAATGTACCCCTATTTCAGGATCATCATAGATCAAACTATTATTCAGGTATGCAACCCTGGCAATACAGGTAGCTACATTCCCATAGAATGACCAGTTTGCAGATACTCTAAAAGCCTCATCTTCCTGACTTTGTCTTCCTGAAGCGCTTGACATATTTATGGGTATCTCTCTGTAAGAGTTTTGATACCATAAATAGGTGTTGATCTTTTGGTTTCTCGAAAGATAGAATGAATTTTCCTGGGTAAATCCATATTGGTTATATGCAGCGTTTTGTTGCCTAACCTCAGGTTTTCCAAACTGTTGTGTATTTGTGAAAGGAAAATCATTTGTAGCCCGATCATAAAAAAATCTGACAGCACCTGCATATTTTTTCAATCCCAACTTTATACCGGCTGATCCAAAATACTTACCAAAACTACCAAGCCCCGCTGAAACATTGGTGCTGATTCCTTTGTTAAAAGCAACAGAATTTTCAAGCATTATTACTCCCCCCACCGCGCCACTTCCAAACAGGGCCCCAGCTCCACCATACTGAATACTGATTTCATCCACAGTACCCACTGGTAACAGAAACAGGTTTACACCTCCATTTAAAGGATCTTGTAAATTGATACCATTCCATAAGACTGCCGTATGATTGGAATTACTGCCTCTTACACTAATATTGGTCAATCCACTTACTCCGTATGATCTCACGTATAATGAAGTGTAATTTTTCAACAAGTCAGAAATATTACCGGAAGAAAAATTCCTGATTGTTTCCGGTTCAATTTTCTGTACTGTATTGCCCGAAGAAAAGTTCTGAAAACGGTTATAACAAATATTAACTTCCTTTATGTTAATAATTGTATCAACAGGTTCCTGTGCGAAAAGAAACTGATTAAAAAAAATAAGGTATAATCCGAATCCTGATATGATTGAGTGTTTCAGCATATAATTAATAAAAGATCAAAATTCCTGACCTGAGATCAAAAAAATTGACTTTAAAATATTATCAGCAAAAACGGGGAAAAAAATAAATTGATTTTCATCAAGTTATTTAATTGCTTTTTCACCGAAAGCTATAAATACATTAATGAAATGGCAGGTTTTCTGACTTTCCCTGTTTTGATCGCCTTCCCAATCCGCCTTAGGCGGAAAAGTGACTGTTAGTATCAAAACCCAAAATGGGATTACAGCAGCGGGAACTGTTCAGGTCTTTCACCTGATTCCCTTTTAATCAGCAAGAATGAATTTCATGGCTGATACCATAACTAATGCAAAAGTAAAAATCTTTTTAAAGTTTTCGAATTAATTAAATGAAAATTTTAAAAAGTAATCCAATAATTTTTTAAGATACTCCTTTTCTATCTGTTTAATTTGGTTAAGAGATTTTTATTAGTTTTATGGAAGAAATTTTAATTAGAATTAAGGTATAAGGATACAAAATAATCATTCATTCATGAATCAGGAAGAGGCCAGGGTTAGGATCGAGATACTCAGAAAAGAACTCAATAATCACAACCATCAATATTATGTTCTTTCCCAGCCACTTATTAGCGATTTTGAATATGATCTGCTGATGCAGGAATTAATGACATTGGAAAAAAATTTTCCTGCATTCTTTGATCCAAATTCTCCCTCTCAAAGAGTAGGTAGTGACATCAATGAGGAATTCGTGCAGGTAGAACACAAAACCCCGATGTTATCGCTTGGGAACACCTATTCTTTAGAAGAGCTTCAGGATTTTGACAAAAGAATAAAGAAGATAATTAATGAAGATTTTGAATACGTTTGTGAATTAAAATATGACGGAACTGCTATTAGCTTAACATACCTGAATGGAAAGCTTGAAAGGGCTGTCACTCGTGGGGATGGAACGCGGGGAGATGATGTTACAAGAAATGTAAGGACGATAAAGAGTATTCCGCTGGTTCTCAGTGATGACAGTTTTCCTGATAAGTTTGAAATCAGGGGAGAAATAATTTTCCCCAAAAAAGACTTTGACCGTCTTAATTCAGAAAGAGAAGCCAGGGGAGAAATTCCCTTTGCTAATTCAAGGAATGCATCTTCTGGTACATTGAAGATGAAAAATTCTGTCGAGGTGGCTAAAAGACCCCTGGACTGTCAGTTTTACTTTTTGCTTGGAGACAAGCTTCCTTATTCTTCGCATTTTGAGAATATGAATGCCACCCGGTCCTGGGGCTTTAAAGTTTCAGAGCAGATGGAGAAATACCGGGATTTAGAAGGAGTTTTTGGCTATATTGATAAATGGGATTCCAAAAGAAAATCTCTTCCCTTTGAAATTGATGGTGTTGTTATTAAGGTAAATTCT
>JAUWMO010000112.1 GCA_030613125.1 Bacteroidota bacterium
TTTTGCAATTTCCTTTTTGGTCCAGCCCGGTTACAGCAGTGTGATATCCTTCTCTGTCAATTACAATTGATTTACACCCGGGGCATATTGTGTCCCTGCCTTTAGAACAATCCCTGACATTTCCAATGTAAACATGATAAAGGTATTTTTTTGCTGTATAATAGAATTCTTCAAGTTTGTTCACAGGTGTAACAGGAAGGGATTTTTTGAAACTGGGGAAATATCGTGAAAGATGCAGAACTGTTTCAGGGCCAGTTTCATTTGCGATCCATTGTGCCATTTCTTCAAACTTGATTGGGTCATCATTTAATAAAGGGATCACAAGATTTGTTATTTCAAGGTGTTTTTCGGCTAAACTTATCTCCTTGATGCTGTCCTTTACCGGGGCAAGTGAAGAGAAGGTTTGGATTTTATAAAAATCATCTGTAAATCCTTTCAGGTCAATGTTAAAAGCATCAATAACTTCAAATAATTCACGCCGTGGGATTTCATTAATAAAACCATTTGAGACTATAACATTATACATTCCTGCTTTCTTTGCCAATTTTGCTACATCCAGTATATATTCAATCCATATTCCTGGCTCATTGTAAGTGTATGCAATGCCAATATTTTTACTTATTGACTGTGCTTCTTTAATGATATCTTCTGGTTTTATATATTTCAGGAAACCAGCTTCAAGTACGCAGGTCTGAGATATCTCTGAGTTCTGGCAAAATAAACAATGCATATTGCACCCAACTGTTCCGATTGAAAATATTTCTTTACCCGGGAAAAAATGGTATAACGGTTTCTTTTCAATAGGGTCAGAATGTTTAGCTGATATCATTCCATAGTTTTCTGAAAGTAACACCCCGTTTGAGTTTCTTCTTACCTTACACAAACCTGTCTTTTCAGGTCCAATGATACAATTCTGTGGACATAATAAGCATTGAACTTTTTTTGTGCCAAGTTTTTGATAAAATGATGCCTCTCTGGTAAATGCCATTTTTGAAAATTTTGATTTTTTTATTCAAATCTGAGCCTTACATTTATTATGCTCTCCATCGATCCAACAACTGTTAATGTATCACCCAATCTTAAACGGGTATATCCTGTGGATATAATGTTATGCCCCCTGCGCCGGGTAGCAATAATCAGAATATCTGCAGGAAGGTGTAAATTCCTCAGGGCCATACCATGCATATCCGGATTACCAATAGTTATGTCTGCTGTATCGTGATCCTCCTCCATACCAAGGAGTAATGATGTTGCTAAAGGTGATCGAACAAAATGATCCATCAGACTTACAATTGCAGTTGTTGGTTCAACAATTAATGCATCCAACTCATGAAATTTTTTAAGGTTTACTCTGTCATTTAACCGGACGATTAACTCCGGAGTGCCAAAATGCTCGTATGCCAGTTCACATATTTTGAAATTTTCTTCGTCAGTTTTCATAGTGACAATAGCATCAGTATTTTCAGCATCCAGTTTTAACATGGATTCCAGAGAAATGACCGGACAATGAATTATACTTATATTCTCAACTTCCGGATTTGGGATATCCATTCTGCTGGTAGCAATAGTGATTTCCCAGCCATGATTGGCCAGTTGCCTTGCCAATGCAAGAGATTGATGTTCATACCCAAAAATTATCGTTCTTTGACGACCTTCGTGTTCCTTATGTTTACCCCTGCTATGATCTTCTTTGACAATTTGTATTGCCCATTTAAATAGTGGGGGCCCAACAAGTTGGTTAATTACGATTACTGCAATTATTATAGAAGCAAATTCAATACCCCATTGCGGAAATTCGTCGGCTATAACTGTTACCAGTCCAAGGCTGACACCGGCCTGCGTAACGAAAGGCATCCATGCAATACGATTGAACCGCTGTGGATCCCCTGCCAATGTTCCACCCATCCACCCTCCAACAACCATTGTTAATATCCTGATCAGGAAAAGGGCCAAAGCAACTGTCCAGGTTTTAATTATAATATCTATTGAAATAGAGGCTCCGATTAAAGTGAAAAATGCAATATATATTAATGGGACTGAGTCAGTTATGATTTTTTGAAATTCTCTTCTGAATGGAGAATAGTTTGTGAGCAAGACGCTGGCAATTATGCAGATAAGTAGTGGTTCTGTATAAAAATCAATTTCAAAAGTTTGCTCAGCGAAAAATCTTAAACCATAAGAAACATAGTATATGCCCCAGCCACCTGCTAACAACAATATTGTTTTTATCGTGGTTGTCAGCTTTCGTGCAAGGATCCATTTCATGAACAGGTATAATAAATATCCAATTAGAAAAGACACTCCTAATTCAAGGATCATATACAATATCAAAATTATTGAAAATTTTTCTCCGGTTAGTATTATTGAAGCGACCGAGAAAGCTAAAGCAAAAAGAACAATTACCAGGAAATCGATGAGAACTGTCACACCCAATACCATTCTTGTGAAGGGGCCTTTTGCCCTAAGTTCATTAATAATGGCTATTGCAGAAACAGGTGATCTGGCAACAAATATTGTTCCTGCCAGAATTGAAACGGCTATTCTTCCGGATATATCGAGTTGAAGGCCAAACCATGAATAGCCGGAAATGATAAAAACACCAAAACTTCCTAAAAGAAAAGTAACCACCAGTTGCCCAAAACTCATCCACCTTATAACCTTACTTCTGCTCCTTAACTCAATAAGATACAGTTCTGAACCAGCTGCAAAAGCAATAAATGAGAGTGAAATGTGATTTACAAAATTCAGCCGGGGAATTGATTCTGCACGAATCAGGCCAAGTACCTCAGGCCCGGCTAAAATCCCCATCAATAACAATCCTGTTATCAATGGCAGTTTGATTCTCCTGATAAAACTGGCTATTTTATCAGAAGCGACCAAAATGATCCCAAAACCAATTATTATCAATATGATTTCAATAAATGACTGCATTATAATACTGACTTATTAAATCAAGAATAGTGGTAATAATTTCTAATTTCGAGCCATTTGTTTTCGTAAAATAGGAAAAAATCATGACCTTAATCAATTTTTCAGGAAAAAAAATTATCAGTTTCCAGAAAGAAAGTCTCTGTTGAGTCAATTTTTAAGAAAATTACTAACTTAGGAACTTCAAGATTTTTAATCTGATTTATTCATCTGGAAAAGTATCTTTGTTGTAAATAAAAAATTTAGAATAAGATGAAAATTAAGACTGTTCTTTTGATATTATTTGGCCTGTTTTTTGGATTTGCATTTTTGGTGGATTGTGTTCATAAAAAGAGTAATACTGAAATTAGTGATGGAGCATTACAAACTGAAATGGATAATGAAAAAACTGTAAATACACTATCTGCACAAGAAAAAGAAGAGGGCTGGGTGCTCTTATTTGATGGTGAGACCCTGAATGGCTGGAGAAATTTTAAGTCAGAGAGTATAGGTGATGGATGGACAGTTAAAGATGGTTCTCTGGTTGCACTTGGAAAGGGAGGTGACATAGAAGGTGATATTATTACTGATTCAGTTTATGAAAGTTTTGATCTGAAATTGGAATGGAAAATTTCGGAAGGTGGGAATAGCGGTGTTTTTTTCCATGTACTTGAAGAAGACTACCCGACTGTATATGCTACAGGCCCTGAATATCAATTAGTTGACGATATTGGATTCCCTGAAGAACTTGAAAACTGGCAGACTTCTGGTGCAAATTATGCTATGCATCCTCCTGCAAATGCAAAAATCAAACCTGCAGGAGAATGGAATACTTCTGAGATAATTGTTGAAGGACCCAATGTGACCCACTTACTGAATGGCGTAAAAGTGGTAGAATACAAGCTGTGGACAGATGAATGGAATGAACTGGTGAATAGTGGGAAGTGGGATGATTACCCCGATTATGGAAAGGCCCGGAAAGGCCATATTGGCCTTCAGGACCACGGAAGTAAAATTTGGTTTCAAAATATTAAAATAAAAGAATTGTAACAACAATAATTCCAGCCAGGTTCTACTGCCTTCATTTTCTAAGGTTTGTATTCTTCCTTAATTAATTTCTTTAATCTCTAAAATGTTTGTATAATGAAAAAACATCTATTGCTAATTACATTCGCATTTTCTACTTTTTCATTCTTATTTTTTTCCTCCTTCGAATACAACTTGCCAGATTCAGAGAATTCTGACAATAACTGGGTTTCATTGTTTAATGGGAGTGATCTAACAGGCTGGAAGATACATGGTACTGAAAAATGGTATGTTGAAAAAGGTGAACTTATTTGTGAGAGCGGTCCTGATGAGAAATACGGTTATCTTGCCACTGAAAAGAAATACAGGAATTTTGAACTTAAACTTGAATTCAAACAGGAATCTGACGGAAATAGTGGAGTTTTTTTCCGATCATCACTTGAAGGTACAAGGATCAGCGGATGGCAGGTTGAAGTTGCTCCTCCCGGTCATGATACTGGAGGGATCTATGAGTCATATGGCAGAGGATGGCTCATTAAAATACCTGAGGATAAGGAGACTGTATTGAAAATGGGTGAGTGGAATGAACTTTGTTTCAAGGTGATTGATGATAGGGTCATTACCTGGTTAAATGGTATTAAAATGGTAGACTTTGAGGATGAAAAAATTGGAGAGGCCGGAGAAGGAGTGATCGCATTACAAATTCATTCAGGTGGTGGAATTAAAATTCGTTGGAGAAATATTCAATTAAAAGAAATATAACAAAATGAAAAAAATTAAGATAATTATTATTTCATCAGTTATCCAATTATGTATAGCTGGTAGTTTTTCCTTTATAAATGCACAGGAAAATAATTTTACCTCACCTTCCGAATACTTTGGATTTACTCCAGGCGATGACCGCCAACTGTTTGATTATGAAGAGCTGATAGGGTACTTGAAAAAGCTTGATGAGGAATCTCCAAGGCTCAAGTTGGAAGAAATCGGGAATTCTCCCATGGGGAAGCCGATGTATATTGCTTTTCTGTCTGATGAAAAGAATATTCAGAATCTTGAAATGTTAAGAAAGATAAACCATGAACTTGCGCTTAATCCTGACCTGTCAGAGACTGAACGGCTGGAATTATCTGATAAAGGGAGAGTTTTTGTTCTTGCAACCCTGTCAATGCATTCAGGAGAGGTTGGACCTTCCCAATCAGCTCCTCTTGTGGCGCATCAACTTGTAAGTTCTAATGAGTCAGAAATTTCAGGTTGGTTAAAGGATGTGGTTTATATGATGGTTCCCTGTCATAACCCGGATGGAATGAACATGGTAGTTCATAATTACAGGAAATACAAAGGAACTAAATATGAAGGGGCTTCTTTACCTGGAGTGTATCATAAATACGTCGGACATGACAATAATCGCGATTTTATTATTTTATCCCAGGAAGACACCAGGGCTATTGCAAGAATCAGTAATCAAACATGGTTACCCCAGGTGATGGTTGAAAAACATCAGATGGGATCAACAGGTACACGGTATTTCGTGCCACCTAACCATGATCCTATTGCCCAGAACATAGATGCAGGTATATGGACCTGGGTTGGTATTTTTGGCCAAAACATATTAAATGATATGACCAATGCCGGACTTGCAGGGGTCTCTCAGCATTATATTTTTGATAACTATTGGCCCGGAGCGACAGAAACCTGTTTATGGAATAATGTAATTGCGTTCCTGACTGAGTGTGCAAGTGCCAGGGAAGCAACACCTTTGTATATTGAACCAAATGAGTTGGTAGTTTGGGGAAAAGGACTTTCAGAGTACAAGAAAAGTATAAATATGCCACTTCCCTGGAAAGGAGGTTGGTGGAAATTAAGTGATATTGTACAGTATGAGATAACCTCCACAATGTCTATCATCAAAACAGCCTCTTTGTATAAAGAAAAAATACTTCTCTTCCGGAATGATATGTGCCGGCGGGAAATTCAAAAAGGGACTACTGAACCTCCATACTATTATATAGTTCCTCAGGAACAACATGATGTAAGTGAATTGGTTAACATGATAAACCTGCTCATGCAGCACGGGATTAAAGTTTATACCCTTAAAGAAAATATGCTGATTGCAGGAAGGCAGTATAACAAAGGTGATTATGTAGTTCCATTGGCGCAACCCTACCGTGCACTGATTAAGGAAGTTATGGAAGCTCAGGAATATCCTGTTCGCCATTATACTCCGGGAGGTGATATCATCAGACCTTATGATATTACAAGCTGGTCGTTACCGCTTCACAGACAGGTAACTTCCTTCGAGATCAAAATCCGTAATAAGACATTGGAAAGCCAGCTCGGGAAAATTGAAGATGAACTGAATTTTTTTACATCCCCACCTGAATCATTTTCAGCTGCTGTTTTTTCTGTTAATAATAATGAGAGTTTTAAAGCTGCCTTTATAGCTCTTAATAATGATATGCGTGTGAACAGGCTGACAGGTGATCAAGAGATTAACAGGGAGGTTTTACCAAAAGGAAGCTTTGTTATTTATAATTCAAAAAAGAAGGCAACCTATTGGGAGGAAATTGAGAAAGAAATAAAGTTTTCACCACTCTATATCACAAAGGAAACATCTCTCGAAACAACTCCGGTAACGAGTCCCAGGATTGCCCTTGTTGAAACTTATTTTCATGACATGGATGCCGGATGGACACGTTATGTACTGGATACTTATAATATTCCTTTTACACTTTTACATCCGGCCGATCTTCAGAAAGCTGACCTTGGCGCCGATTATGATATTATAGTTTTTCCTGATAATTCCAAATCCCGTTTAATGACAGGAAAATCAAAATCAGAGGGTAAATATTATATGAGCAGTTATGCCCCCGAATATGTGAAAGGTATGGAAAAAAAAGGCAAGGAAAATCTCCTGTCTTTTATGAATAAAGGAGGAATAATTCTTTCCTGGGGAAGGTCAACAGAATTGTTTGAAGACATGCTTACTATCACTGATGGAGAAAACAAGGAAGAATTTCAGCTCCCCTTCAGGGACGTATCGAGTTCATTAAAAAAAGAAGGATTGTATGTTGCCGGAGCCCTGATGAAAATTACTTTAACTAAGGATAATCCGCTTACCTATGGTCTCCCGGAAGAAATTGGTATATTCTCAAGGGGAAGACCGGTATTTACAACATCAATACCAAGATTTGATATGGACCGGAGAGTGGTGGCAAAATATCCTGAAAAAGATATTTTAATGAGCGGATATGCAGCTAAATCTGAGAAACTTGCAAACAAAAGTGCTATGATATGGATGAAGAAAGGTGAGGGACAAATTGTTTTATACGGTTTCAGTCCCCAGTTTCGTGCTTCCACTCAGGCATCGTTCAAACTACTTTTCAATGCATTTTTCTTGTCAGATTAACAATTATCTGATCTGTTAATTTATTGTTTAGATAAAATGAATACAAAAAAAAACAGTTGGAAATTCACACCTCCCCAACTGACTTTACTGGTGACCCTCAGAGTTTTGATAGGCTGGCATTTTTTGTATGAGGGACTTACAAAACTCATAAATCCAGACTGGTCTTCATACAGCTTCCTTCTGGACTCAAAATGGGTTTTTTCAGGAGTTTTTTATTCTATGGCACAAAATCCGGGAGTGCTTAAGGTCATTGATGTTTTAAATGTTTGGGGTTTAATAATTATCGGTTTTGCTTTAATAGTGGGTTTCTTATCGAGGCCGGCAATTATTTCGGGAATTATTTTGCTGGGCTTATATTATCTTTCACATCCCCCTTTGGTGGGGATAAGATATGAAATGCCAACTGAGGGGAAATATTTATTAGTCAATAAAAACCTGATTGAATTGTTCGCTCTTGCAGTACTATATGTATTTCCAACAAGCAGGATCATTGGATTGGACAGGTTCTTATTCGGAGATCCCAATATTCAGAAACCAAATCGGATTTGACTTAGGAATTGATTAATGATTGAAGAAATAAGTGGAATATGAAAGAACAAGATTCTAAAATACCGGGTCGGTTAACACGGCGTGACTTATTAAAAAGCCTTGCTACTGTCCCTGTTCTGGGAGCTTTTGCTTATGGTTATTTTAAGAAAAGGAAATATGACAGGATGCTGAATTCCAGGATCCTTGAGGAGCTTGGTATGGATCAGGAAACTCCTCCTGAATCTCAGCCTGTATCATCAGGAGGGAAACCAATACGATTGGGTATTATTGGATCTGGTAGTAGGGGAACTCAATTGCTGAGAGCTGCCGGTTTTGTAACTCCTGATTGGATTGATGATATAAAGAAAGCGGCATTGGATAACCCCGCTGACAGGAGATATAAAGAATACATGGAGCAGGAAGATTTGAATCTGGTGATAAACGGAGTATGTGATATTTTTGATTCTCATGCAGAAAGAGCACTTGCCGCTGCAGGAAATCCTTCCAGAAATGGCACAGATGCAAAACCCACACATCAGGTAAAAAGATATCGTACCTATAAAGAACTTTTAGCGGCCGATGACATTGATGCAGTCATTATTGCCACTCCTGACCATTGGCATGGACCAATAACCATTGAGGCAGCCAGGAATGGCAAACATGTATATTGTGAAAAACCAATGACCTGGACTGTTCCTGAAACTTATGTAGTCAGAGAGGAAGTAAAAAGGAACAAAATTGTATTTCAACTCGGGCACCAGGGACGGCAAACTGAAAGTTATAAAAAAGCCAGGGAAGCCATCAGGAAGAATATCCTTGGGAAAGTGAGCCTGGTGGAAGTTACTACCAACAGGAATAGCCCGAATGGAGCCTGGGTTTACGCTATACACCCTGACGCGAGTCCTAAAACAATTGATTGGGAACAGTTTATTGGTCCTGCTCCATGGCACGATTTTAACCTTGAACGGTTTTTCCGGTGGAGATGCTGGTGGGATTACAGTACAGGTCTTTCGGGTGATCTGTTAACACATGAGTATGATGCTATGAACCAGATACTCGACCTTGGTATTCCTAAATATGCTACTTCGTCAGGAGGGATCTACTATTTTAAGGATGGCAGGACAGTTCCCGATGTTCTTCATACAGTATTTGAATTTCCTGAAAGGGATATTACCATGTTGTACAGTGCCACCCTGGCTAGCAGTAAAAGGCGCGGTAAAGTGATAATGGGACATGATGCAAGTATGGAGATTGGAAATACACTTACCATAATGGCTGACCAGAATTCTACAAGGTTCAGTGAAAATATAGAAAATAATATTATTGATCCTTCAAGACCGATCTATTCATATATACCCGGACGTAAAAACGTCGATGCAGTTACATCTGCAACTGAACAATACTTTGCAGGTCGCGGACTTTTGTATACGTACAGGGGTGGAAAAAGAATTGATACAACCCACTTACATATCAGGGAATGGATTGAAGCCATTCGTAATGGCGGAAAAACCAGTTGTGATATTGAGCATGGTTTTGAAGAGGCTATGGCAGCACACATGGGCACTATTGCCTTTAAGGAGGGTAGAAAAGTGGAATGGGATGCTGAGAATGAAAAGATCATTTTATGAAAGAAAAAAAAGTAATTAGACATTTTAGTGAAGCTTCTAATTTAGAAAAAGTTAAACAGAAAATCATGAAATATCTCTGACTCTCCCCCTGTCCTCCTTTGTCGGACATCCCCCTCTCTACCGGTAGAGAGGGGGGGTGTGCAGGCCTTGTGCGTATGCGAGGGGGTGAGTAAGAACTATGAAGGATGAACGATTAACTGTTAATTGTCAGTTAACCGTTAACCGTTGTTGTTAATATGTGTTATGGGAAATTTGAAAAGCTCTAAAACAAAAAAAATCACTTTA
>JAUWMO010000297.1 GCA_030613125.1 Bacteroidota bacterium
AAATTTCTTACTTTCTTACATTTTTTTCACTATTATTATTATATTTTTATTATTAGTAATACCGAATATTTTTGTCCTTTCTGCATTTATCAAGATCAATCCTTTACTTGCACTTAATAAAAAAATTTCATACAGGATTAAAAGAAATCTAATAAAAAGAATTTTAATTATAATTCAAATTACTTTGTTTCTGGTTTTGATGAATTTTACTGCCCTGATTTATAAACAATTGAATTTTATTAAACATGAAGATTTGGGGTTTGATAAAAACAATCTGTTGCTCTTTAACACCTGGAATACGAACTTTATAAAGCATTATTATGCTTTCAAAGAAGAAGCGTTAAAAAACCCTGATATTTTAAACATTTCTGGTTCTCCGTTTGGAATTCCTACTTTGGAAACGGCAATACAAAACATTACACATTTTACTGATCCTTCAAAAGAAATTGTGTTTCGTCATTACCTTGTAGATTACGATTTTTTTAAAACCCTTAGGATGAAAATAATTAAGGGTAGGACGTTTTCAATAAATTTCCCTTCTGACTCAAAAAATTCAGTTATTATCAATCAAATGGGAGTTAAAGCTTTGGGATTAACAGACCCTCTTAATGAATCGATAAATAGTAAAAAAATAATTGGAGTTGTTGATGACTTTCTGCTTCTTCCTTTACAATATGAAAAAGAACCATTATTAATAAACCTTAGCCCGGGGAATGCTTACAATGTTATTATCCGGTTTAAGGAGGGAAAAGAACCGGAAGTATTGCCGATGATTAAAAAATTATGGGGCAATTTTGTGAGTGACACACCTTTTAATTTCAAATTTTTCGATGATCACCTGGATTTAGTCTATAAAAAAGAGATTAACTTTGCTGAGATCGTAAGACTTTTAACTGTAATTGCAATTGTAATAGGGTGTTTTGGAATAATAGGCTATTATTACTTTATTTTATCATACCAAAGAAAGGAAGTTGTCATTAAAAAAGTTTTTGGTGCACCAGTTGGCAATATTTACCAGGGCTTAATAAGAAATTTTACATTAGAATTTTTTATTTCCTTACTTCTTTCAGTTCCAATGAGTTATTTTTTAATGAATAATTGGCTTCAAAATTTTGCTTTTCGTACTCAAATATCTGCTTTAATCTTTATTTTCAACGGTATAATCTGCTTCCTGATCATCCTATTTATTTCCGGATATCACGTGATAAAAACAGCAAATACAAATCCGGTTGAGTTCTTAAGATATAATTAGAGTCTTTGAAAATGCATTAGAATACCTGATTATTAGTATCTTAAGATGTAAAGGTTATCAATTTATTTTACATTAAATTAGTCAAGGTCTGATTTTGGGTCATGCCATGAATATTTCTCCAATATACTTTTGAGTACGCTAATAACCGTATTTTCTTACATTACCACTACTTTTATAATAATATACAACAATTAGATTATTTTTGTGCTGAACCAGCATTTCCAATAGAATGACCCATTTCCCTTTTTATAAGCAGTTGGATGCCATGGATTGCGGACCAAGCTGCCTCCGTATGATTTCCAAATTCTACGGAAAAAGTTATAGTCTTCAGTTTTTACGTGAACGCAGCTTTATAACCCGGGAAGGAGTATCCCTGTTAGGGGTTAGTGATGCTGCGGAATCTATCGGAATGAGATCAATGGGTGTTCATATTAGTTATAATCAGTTAAGCAGGGAAGCACCCTTGCCTTGTATTGTCCACTGGAAACAAAAGCATTTTGTTGTAATCTATAAAATCAGGAAGGACCGCGTATATATTGCAGATCCTGCTATTGGAAAAATCAGTTATACAAAAAAAGAGTTTTTGGCAAATTGGGTTAGCACCAGAAAAAACAGCACAGATGAAGGGATGTGCCTGCTCCTTAAACCTTCTAATGATTTCTATAGTAAACCGGAAGAAACGCAAAACAAAGGAAATTTCAGGTTTCTTTTTTCATATTTACGAAGCTACAAAAGGTTTATTACACAGCTTATACTGGGATTGTTCATTGTCAGTCTAATTCAGCTTATTTTCCCCTTTCTTACCCAACAGATTGTTGATTTTGGAATTAATAACCAGGACATTGGGTTTATCTACCTCATATTAATAGCCCAGTTTGTCTTGTTTATCAGCAGGATGTCGGTTGATTTTATCCGGGGATGGATTTTGCTTCATTTAGGTACAAGAGTGAATATTTCACTGATTTCGGATTTCCTTATCAAACTGATGAAACTTCCCATCGCCTTTTTCGATTCCAAAATGACCGGCGATCTTATGCAAAGAATAGGTGACCACCGAAGAATTGAAATTTTTCTGACCTCCTCAACCCTGAATATTTTATTTTCCTTCATTAGCCTGATTATATTCGGAATTGTACTTGCAATTTATAGCTTAAAAATATTATGGATATTTGTTGTTGGCAGTATATTATATATTATATGGGTTTTTTTATTCATGAAAAAAAGAAGGGAACTCGATCATCATCGGTTTAAACAATTATCTGAAAACCAGAATAATCTAATCCAATTGTTCACAGGCATGCAGGAGATAAAACTAAATAATATTGAAAAACAGAAACGATGGGAATGGGAAACTATTCAGGCAAAATTATTTCAGGTGAACGTAAAATCACTTTCATTAAACCAGTATCAACAGGCCGGAGCTACATTTATCAATGAAACAAAGAATATTTTAATCATTATCCTTACTGCTACTGCAGTTATAAGCGGAGATATGACCCTTGGAATGATGGTTGCAGTACAATATATTTTAGGGCAATTAAATTCTCCGCTGGATCAGATGATAGGCTTTTTACATCGTACACAAGATGCTAAAATCAGTCTGGAACGGATGGGAGAAATACATCTGAAAAAAGATGAAGAGATAATGGGTGAAACCAGGATCACAATCTTGCCTGAAAATAGAAAAATAACTGTCGATCAGCTTTCCTTTCAATATGAAGGGCCGCGTTCTCCATTCGTGTTAGACAATATAAACCTTGAAATTCCTGAATCAAAGGTGACCGCTATCGTGGGAGTAAGTGGTAGCGGTAAAACCACTCTTGTGAAATTGATTTTAGGTTTTTTCCCGCCAACCAAAGGAGAAATAAAGCTAGGTGAATTTCATCTCCGCAATTTCAGTACCCGAGTATGGCGTGATAAATGTGGTGTGGTAATGCAGGATGGTTTCATTTTTTCCGACACCATTGCTAATAATATAACCATGGGAGATGAATCAGTTTCCATTGAAAAGTTGGTCAATGCAACAAAGATTGCTAATATTCAGGAATTTATTGAGTCTCTTCCCCTGGCTTATAATACAAAAATTGGAGCAAACGGACTTGGATTAAGCCAGGGACAAAAGCAGAGAATACTAATCTCACGAGCCGTTTATAAGAACCCTGAGTTCTTATTTTTTGATGAGGCAACAAATGCCCTGGATGCAAATAATGAAAAAATTATTATGAATAATCTGCAGGAGTTTTTTACCGGGAAAACCGTTGTGGTAGTTGCTCACCGGTTGAGTACTGTTACCAATGCCGATCAGATTGTGGTTCTCGATAAGGGATTGATTGTTGAAAGAGGAACACATAAAGAGCTAACAAAACAAAAAGGAGCATATTATATGCTTATAAAAAACCAACTTGAACTTGGAAATTAAATAAAATTGTTAAATGGCTAAATTGTTTAATTGTTTAATTGTTAACGAACATATTGATATTATTATGGATAGAAAATATTTGGATCTTATGGATATCAAGGCGTATAGAATTGCTTTTGATTTGTCTAATTATGTGTGGGATGTTGTACTTAAATGGGATTATTTTAGTCGCGATACGGTTGGGAAACAATATGTTAAGGCAATTGATTCAATTTCAGCGAATATAGCTGAGGGGTTTGGCAGATATCATAAAAAAGAAAAAGTCCATTTTTACAGATATAGTTTTGGTTCAATTAAAGAATCCATGGATTGGACCTTAAAATCAAAAAAAAGGAATCTTTTCTCGGAGGATAATTATAACTACATATTTGCAAAATTAGATGAACTACCTAAAGAAGTACATAGCCTTATAAAATTCACAAATGAAAAATTGAAAGAATAACTCCAACAATTTAACAACTTAGCCCCGATAGCTATCAGCGATTTTTTATAGATATTTCGTTTTAGTTATTTCGTAACAAGTATAGCAAGATTACTTATATTTTAACAAAATAATGAAAATAAAATATGGCGGACGAAACATAAGCCCTGAAAGGGCAGGAGATATTAGCCCAGGGCAACGCCCTGGGTATAGGAGTGTGTAAAATAGTGGTGCAAGATGAATGACTTTCAGTACACGAATTTATGCTGCACCGCAAGGTCGGGAAGTTAATAGCGCCACATTTTATTTTAATAAATC
>JAUWMO010000288.1 GCA_030613125.1 Bacteroidota bacterium
CAACCATATAATCAAAAATATCCTGCTTCCCCGTATAAACCAATCCCCAATATAGTACATATAATCCAAGGAGGATAATAAATATCCGGGTCAGTTTAATTCTGCCTTTGGGGCTGAGTTTTTTCTTTGCAAGGGGAGCTACTATATCCTGTGTAATTACTGTGCTCCAGCTCAGAAGATAACTGTCTTGTGTGGACATAAAGGCTGCAAGCATGGCTGCTGTCATTATTCCAATAATTCCCGTAGGTAGTATCCTTGAAAAAAAGACCGGCAGGGCGTAAAGACTATCCATAGCTTCAGTCCCTTCAGCAACGGGGAAAAAGGCATCTTTAATTTGCGGTAACTCCATTACAAAAACAAATGCACAAATGCCAAAGAAAAATGGGAAAAGAGAGATCATTATGCTTGTAATTGATGTCCACCCATAAATTCTTTTAATGGTTTTAGTATCTTTTGCAGCCAGAACACGCGCTATCACCGGGGGCCAGGTAACACAATAAGTAAGCGCCGCTAAAAACATCCAAATTGTATATTCAACGCCAAAAGTTCCCTTTACAAAGGGATTAAAACCAGCCTCTCCTTTATGTTCCAGCACAGAGCTGAAGATGTTGTCCCAGCCAAGGAACTTTACGGCAAAAAAGATGGCAATGATAGCTCCAAAAGTAAGCACAACATATTGTATATAGTCAGTAATTACAACTGAAACCATACCGCCAAGCACAGTATAGAAAAGTACAATTGCAAGAAGTATAATCATTACAATGTTTATTGCAGCACCTTCATGTAAACCGGTAATTGCAACAATAAAAAGCGATCCAATCTTTAAAAATAGTCCCATGTTAAGAACTCCTCCGATAACAAGTGTAACTGCACCAAGAATTCTTGTTTTTCGTCCAAATCGTTTCTCATAGAATTCTGGTATAGTAAGCACCTTCATAGTTCGGAGCCTCGTAATAATAAAACCGGTTGCACCAACAAAAAGGTAAGCAACTATAACCGCAATAGCTATATGAAAAACTGCAAACCCACCCACAAATCCTTTCTGAGCTTTGTACATAACGGTTACCAGGCCTAATTCAGTTCCGGTAATTGTTGCAATACCAAGTGCTGTACGCACTCCACGACCGGCAGCAACATAGTCAGCCATATTAGCTATATACTTTTTTACTATCCACCCGATGACAACCGAAATTGAAAGATATAATGCTACTATCACCCAATCAATAGCGCCAAAGTTTGTTCCCTGAAATATTTCCTGCATAATGTTTTATTTAACGTATTGGAATTTTATTGTTTATGGCTTAATAATGCTTAATTTCATTAATACTTTGCATTTTTAAGTCGGCCCGCCCGTACCGAACGTCCGCCCGGCTGCAGCCCTTCGGACGGGGTACGTTCGGGCGGGCAATCTTCAGTCTGCAGTCGGCAATCTGAAGACCGCCTTTTTAATATCAGTCCATAAAGTCAAAAATATTTTGAATTAAGGAACCAATGAGTAAATAACAAATCCCAAAAAACAAAATCCAAACAACATATATACAAGAATTTATTTGATTTTTGAGTCATTAGAATTTGAGATTTATTTATTCACGAAATAATTAATTTTAATGGTGTTCATGAGATCACTTCGTTAAGTTGCATTTTGCCTGCCACGTAGGGAAGCATGACCGTACGGGGGTGCTTGTCATTTGTGATTTTTAATATTTATTATTATGTAAGAATTGTTTGATTGTAATTTACTTTTTTGTGGACTGAAGATTGCCGACTGATTAGTTGCCATTTTTAAAATTCTCAGGGTAAATTTGCATAACTGTGTTCTTATAACTCTTTCTTACAAGCATCAATCAATTCGCTTAGTGAGCCTGTGGCTAAGCCAATACATGTATCAGCCGCTCCATAATAAACACGTATTTGGTCTTTAGCAAAGTCTGGTATTGCCCCGCACGAAAAAACAACATTTGCTACTATTCCGGTCAACTCATATTGTTCATAGGGGGCCAGGATAAAACTCTGTGTTTTTCCTATCACCTTTACCGGATTTTCCAAATCCATCAGGATTGCCCCAAGCGCATAACGAAAACCACTTGCGGATTGAGATACTCCATGTATTATCATAAGCCATCCTTCATTAGTCTTTATCGGCGGTGTAGGTCCTATCTTCGTGGTCCCCCAACCGGTGTATGGTTTCAAAAGAGGCCTGTGGCATCCCCAGTGTATAAGGTCAGGAGAAGAAGAAATCCACATATTCCCGAATTCATGTAATTCATTAGGTACCACGCGATAAGGTCTGTCTACGCGTACATATTTACCGTTTATCTTTTCCGGGAAAAGGCAGGGAACCCTGTTATCCGGAAGAGATATTATTTCAATATACTCATGCTTTTTGAAATCATTTGTTTTACCCAGTATCCCGAACGTCCCCCATGCACCACATCCGGGATGTATAACATAATAGGTGTCCTCAATCTTTGTGATGCGGGTATCTATGGGATGAAAATCCACGCTTTTGTATGGTTCATCATCCGGTATCTGAAGAAAAGGTTCAGAATTTATCTTAAAGTGAATGCCATCCCGACTTTCGGCTACATGAGTAGTCGCTCCTTTTTTACCACGATAATGGCCAGAGCGGTGAGATACGGACACAAGCAGAATTGTTTTTTCCTGGTACATTGTCTGCCCGCAGTTAAAGATCGCCTCAGCTCCCGGAAAATCCTCAGGTTTAATAATGGGATTATCAGGATAACGCTTCAGAATATATTCTTCATACATAATCTAACCTGGTTTATTTGAAGAAGTGACTAAAGTGTCTAAAATGACTAAAGTGTCTAAAGTGTTTTGTTCCTTTTTATTTTTAGCCATTACTTGAAATCATCCTTAAATGTATGTGTCATCCCTGACCTGATCAGGGATCTATATTGTATTAAGTTGAGACGCAATGCATTGCGTCTTTACATTGTAATCCGCGTCAGCTTTACTTCTTGCCCTGTTTGCCTCACGATAATTTGCACCAATACTAGTACCAGCTTTAGTGATCTCAGTTCTAACAACTCTTCCTTCAGGTGAATTTGGCAGTCTGGCTGAAAGCTTAATTATTGCAATAGCAAATTCAAGTGTTCTTTTCTCCAGTTTTTTTGCAAATTCCTTATTTTCCATATATTCACTTTCAACTTCTTCTCAACTTTAGTTCACTTTTAACTTTAGTCACTTATAACTTCTTCTAATATCTCCCATATTCTTTAGCAGTCTCATACATAGCAATCACATTTTCCGGGGGTGTCCCGGATAATACAGAATTACTGGTTCCAAAGATATAGCCTCCTCCTTTGGCAGCAGCATCAATGCATCTTTTGGTTTCATTTATGACATCGGCTTTTGTGCCTCTTCTTAAGATATCACAACTCACATTTCCCCAAAAGGTCAGATGTCCATATTCTTTCTTCAACTTTACCAGGTCCATTCCGGCATCGCCTTCTATTTCACCATAACCGTGAATTCCACTTTCCACAAACAACTCTTTTGCCACCGGCCAGAGATTGCCGTCGCTACGGAAAAGAAAATAAACACCAAGTTTATTACATAGAGAGGTGATCTTTTTCAATCCCGGAAGTACAAGATCGCGAAAAGTTTTTGGAGAATAGAAAGGACCGTTTTTACTTGCCATATCTCCACCTCCCCATATTATCTTTACTCCCATCTTTGCCAGGATGGTTATCTCCTCCAAAATACTGGCAACCTGAATCTCGAGGTATCGACCCACCACTTCAGGATACAGAATTGTTGCCTCAAACCACACCGGAGCATAAGGGATGGCTATTCCCGGATTGGTAAGCACTGCTAATTCTTCTCCAAACATATTCAGAAGCCTTTTTTTCTCAGGGAAATCTTTTTCCATTAAGGCAGGACGATTTGAAAATTCTTTTTCCATTTCCTCCACTGCTTCAATCAGGTCTTGAGGCTCAATATGATTTTCCCAGGAATCGATAATCCCATAACATGACGATACAGGGTCAAAACGGTAAATATTCCACCATTTTTCCTCTCTGTCTCCGTAAAGAAATGTATATTCATCAAGTTGTTCACCCGGCTTTTCTTCTAGTCGCCAGGGCAAGTCAATTGCATCAAACTCAAAATACTTATTAATGGCTATTGTATCTTCCCACACTTTTTCCTCAAATTCCCGGTATGCTTCCCTGCCATTCATCCATGCTTTTGCATCTTCGTAATGAAGAGATGTTCCCTGGGCATAAACTTTCCTGCCCATAATTTCACTTGCCACATCAGAAGCAATAGCCTGCTCATAAATTGGAACTCTATCTCCCTCTTTATGCTGAAAGGCCAGCAGTATTCTTTCTTTACCGGTCACTTTTTCTTTCCAATTTCTTTCAATTTTTCAACGGAATCGGTATAAACAGGCTCGGTATGAGCAGGGTCTTCATTAATTGCTTTTTGATAAAACTCTTTTGCCTTCCCAATATCACCCTGCGCTTCATAGACTTCTGCCTGTAAGTAGTTCAGGTAAGCAAACCAGATTTCCGAACTATACTCGGTAATAATCTGGCTTTT
>JAUWMO010000205.1 GCA_030613125.1 Bacteroidota bacterium
AACTGAGCTACATCGGCAATACAAAATGTCTAAGAACGTCTCACTTCTTAGTAATATATTGAACTGCCTATGATCTATCCCGGAATATAATATATAAATTTCGACAAATCCTCTGATTTTTCAAGCTATACAGCCCAGGTAATATCAATGAACTCCAACTTCAGATTTACCCCCAAAAATCGGATTGCAAATGTATGAAAATAATATTTATAACACAAAAATTATTATTGGATTTTTTTACACACCTCTAAGCTTTTCTTTCTGCCTGGTAATTTGTTTTTTAAGTGCATCTACAGTAAGGTCAACAGCCTCTTCAAAAGTCTTACTTTGTTTTTTTGCGAACAATGGATTTACAGGTGAGTCGATCTTGATTTCCGCAACCTTATTCGCAGCATTTTCCGACTTGGATAAACGCAGGAACACTTCGGCTCCAAGTATCTGATCATTAAGATTACCCAGTTTTTTCACTTTCTGGTCAATAAATTCCAGCAACTTTTTATCAGCGTCAAAACGAACAGAATGGATCTGAATATTCATGTTTTTTCCTCCTTTTTTAAGCTCGCGGATGAGCCTGTTTATAAATCTTTTTTAATTTCTCAAAAGTGTTATGTGTATAAATCTGGGTGGCAGACAAATTTGCATGACCCAGTAACTCTTTAATAGCATTTATGTCGGCACCCCTGTTTAACATATGGGTAGCAAAAGTGTGCCTTAATATATGAGGGCTTTTTTTTTCAATTGTAGTCACTAACCTAAGGTGCTGATTAACTACACGGTAAACCAGCTTTGGATAAACAGGATTCCCCTTTCCGGTCAGGAAAAATGATTCAGTACCCTGGTCAGAAAATTGCCTGTTTCTAATTTCAAGGTAACCCTTTATCGTTTTACCAAATTCCCGTGAAACAGGTATGATCCTTTCCTTATTTCTTTTTCCAATTACCTTTATCCATAAATTTTCCGCTTCTACATCTTTGAGTTTAAGATGCACCAGTTCAGCCCTTCTCATCCCTGTAACATAAAGCATTTCAATAATTAACCTGTTTCGTATTCCGGTATAATCATCACCAAAATCAAATTGATCCAGCAACAAATCCATCGATTCTTGCTCAACGAAACCTGGTAAAACCTTTTTATTTTTTGGTGAAACAACTTTGTCCATAGGATTCTCTACAAGAACTCCCTCCTTCAGAAGAAATTTGAAATAGGATTTTAAAGTTGATATCTTCCTGTTAACACTTCTCGATGAAAATTCCTCGCCCATCATTTTTGCTATCCAGGAACGAATATTTTTAAATGTTGCCTTGTGCGGTTCAGTAAGTTTGAACTCAGTCAGACAATACTGTGAAAATTG
Source organism: Bacteroidota bacterium (assembly GCA_030613125.1). Classification (GTDB taxonomy): domain Bacteria; phylum Bacteroidota; class Bacteroidia; order Bacteroidales; family VadinHA17; genus JAUWMO01. The sequence continues at coordinate 1,352 of JAUWMO010000205.1, forward strand.
CAGAATATCGGTTTTATATGAGCGGACTGTATGCTCGGAATACCGCTTCTCAAACTCTAAATAATTAAGAAAAGACTCAATGTAGTTCATGCAATGGAACCCTGACACATAAACGATTGGTACAGGTTTTTTCAACAAACTTTATAACGAAGGCTCCAGGTAATGTATGTTATTCGTCGTCTTGCTGTAATTTTTGTATATAAACGGCTTTCTTTTTTACTTCCCTTCTTTTAATAGAGGGTTTCAAATATGCCTGCCTGTGCCTTAATTCCCTGATAACACCCGTCTTTTCAAACTTCCTTTTAAATTTTTTCAAGGCCCGTTCAATGTTCTCGCCCTCTTTGATTGGAATCACTATCATAAACTTAATTTTAAATGAGGCGCAAATTTAGGCATTGCAAAACATATTTCAAAAAATTCTTCTAAAAAATAAAAAAAGCCCTCTATGGACCTTCGTTCTACAGATATTTAAAAACTACTCATACTCAATCAGGATTTCTACTTTTGTAATATTTATCTTTATAAATATAAGTTTATTTTTGTTCTAAAACAAATAAAAAACATAAAAAACTTCTATTCAAAATCAGATCTGACAGGGCTATTTTGCACTTTGAAATAATAATGTAGTCTATCATACTCGTGGGCAGGCATCAAATTGTATTTTAAAAGATCTTTTACCGAGTCAAACCTGCCTTCAGATTCCCTGTATCTTATTATAGCTTTTGCATAATAAGCATTTATATAAGGATGTCTGGCAAGTTGGGTTTCAGTAACCCGGTTAAGATCCATCCTGGTGATTAATGTTGTATCAACTGAAAGGAAATGTTTAATTGTATCAAAAGTTGCCTGTTTCAATCCATACACTTCCAGGATCTGTCCAAGACTATAATAGCCTCCTAATATATTACGAAATTTAACAATACGGCTGGCAAATACAGGGCCAATCCCCCATAATTTTAATAGAGTGATTGAATCTGCACTATTCAGTTCAAGAATAGTTGCAGAAGAAGAACTTTTCACCCTGCTGTAATCTTTATTATGGGAAGTGTTGGTTTCTGATCCGGAGGCAATATCTATATAAGGATAAAGAAGTGTAAAAACCGAATCAGTGACACCATAGACTTTTTTAAAATCATCCTTAACCCTAAAGGATCCTCCTGCTTCTCTATACCTGATTAATGTATTTGCAATACGGTTATTTAAACCAAGAAGTTTTAAATCAGTTCTTGTAATGGTATTAGGATCAAATGAAAAAAGGAATCTCACTTCATTTGATATAGTATCCGTTTTATTTCTTCTCAAAGTAATAATCTCCCTCTCCTGCTCCAGTTTCCTTATTTCTTCTTCAAATCTGGAAAAATCCACCTCAGATTCAGGCCATAATTTTGGCAGGAAGAAATTGGATGCAAGCAGAACCAGTATCAAAAATAGTAACACAAGTGTCCCTCGGCGCTCACCTTTGGTAAAATGGAAATAATCTTTAATAAGTTGTTTAAACATTAGGTGGGTTAAAGACCTGTATAGCAATACAAGATAGGTATATTAAAATGAAAAATGATATTTTCCGCTTCTTATGATTGTGCAAAGTACAATCAACTGAATACAGTTCCCTTTTCAATATTTAAAATAAACTAATCGGCTGATTCATTGCACATATATCAACTTAAACTACGTATTATACTACGTAGTAAACTACGTTGTTTACTACGTAGTTTCTCTCTGGTTTGCAGGAGAAGTGGTATCTGTACCACCAAAAAGGGGTCAATAACCAAACACTAACCTTCAACTCCGGCCAATTATTCACATCAATAAAGCCTGCCACCAACTGGCACACTTTGGTCTGGCTGTACCAGAATGCAATCCCCATTTTCATCGGGAACACCTATTGTCAGCACCTCTGAAACAAATGGGCCTATATTTCTTGGCGGGAAATTTACCACACACAATACCTGCTTGCCTCTCAGATCATTTATGGTATAATTTTCAACCAGTTGGGCTGAAGATCTTTTCAGTCCGATCTCATTTCCCAGATCAATGGTTAACTTATATGCAGGTTTTCGTGCCTCCGGAAAATCATCTACTTCAATAACCTTTCCGACTCTGATATCCAGTTTTTCAAAATCTTCAATTGCCGCCATAATTCAATTAAAATTGTAAAATGTTTTATAAAAAGATTCATGTACTGCAGTAATGGTATCTAAGGAAAAGAAGATAAAAAAAATTTAGGTTCTAAAACACTCCCAGACCATAAAGGAACACAGCTGCAATAGCGATAGGGGCCAGAAATTTCACAAGGAACATATAAACCGGGAAAATTACTACTCTGATTGTACCCTGATTGGTTAGCTCCTCCCTGGTCTTTTTCTTACCATAATACCACCCAATGAACATGACTATTAAAAGGCCACCCAGAGGTAATAAAATACTGGCAGATGTAAAATTCAAAAAACTGAATACACCGCTTGAATAAGATGCAAAAACACCCAGAACCGCTACAGCGGCTGTTCCTAGCCAGGTGGACTGTTTGCGGCTAATATTCAACTCTTCTGAAAAATAAGCTACTATAACTTCAAGTACGGAAATTGTGGATGTAAGGGCAGCCACCCCAAGCAAAATAAAAAACAGAAGAGAAAAGTAGTAACCGCCAGTCATTTTCTGAAAAATAATCGGCAATGTCTTATAAACAAGTCCTTCTTCGGATGCCGGAGGGATACCAAAGGCAAAAACCGCAGGAAATATTGCAATACCCGCAAGTACTGCAATAAAGGTATCTGCCATCGTAACACTAACAGCAGTAGTAGTTAAATTTTCCTTTTTACTAATATACGAACCATAAGTGATAAGTGTGCCCATTCCAATACTTAAAGAAAAGAATGCCTGGCCAAGTGCCTCCAGAACAGTACCAGCAGTGATTTTTGTGAAATCAGGTTTAAAAAGGAAATCCAAACCTTCTTTTGAGCCGGGCAGGGTAACAGACCTTACAGAAATTACGATTAGAATTAAAAGTAGTATAGGCATCAACACCTTGGTATATCTCTCTATTCCTTTTTTTACTCCTGAAATTACAATTCCTGCAGTAAAAAGCATAAATACAAGAAACCACATGACCGGACGGTATGTTGTTCTGAAATGTTCAAACATTTCACCAATCTGTTCCGCTGTTTTTTCCTTAAACCCATTGGCAACAGATTGATAAAGGTATTCAAGTGTCCAGCCAGCTACAACTGTATAAAAAGCCAGGATCATAAAGGCTGCACCAACTCCCATTATTCCAACCAGGAACCATGGTTTTCCTGGTGCAAGTTTTTTAAATGCCCCTATCGGATTCCGCTGTGCTCCCCTCCCAATTGCAAACTCCGATAACATGACCGGAATCCCTATACTTATAACAAAAAAGAGATAAATAATCAGAAATGCTCCACCTCCATTTTCTCCAACAATATAGGGGAAACGCCATATATTGCCAAGTCCGATTGCAGAACCTGCGGCTGCTGCAATTATCCCAAACTTACTTCCAAAACTTTCCCTTTTTGAAAAATCAAATTTTGCCATAATAATTGAAGAAAGTTTCATGTTCTTTACGCCAATAAATCATATGAGTTATGAGGGCATCAGATCAGGACTTTTTCCTTAACCTTATATTTTCAAACCTGTTTATTATCCGGCGTAACACATCGAACACCAGGGTGACATAGAGGAAAAGGGAAACAAACCATATAACCATGATATTAAACCAGAATGTGTCAAATGTTATGTTACCAAGTTTCTTGGATGGGGCATAAAAGTGTGCTCTTCCATATTTTGATGTTGGGTCCATGTAAACAGGTTCTATCTTTCTGATCAAATGGTGATCCAATTCGATCACTGGCAAGACATATCTGTTTAACAGACCATTAGACAGCTTATCATTTACATAATCAGCTTTTAATTTGATAATTGCATCTTTCCCGCCGCTCATATTAATATAGTTCTCATATTTTTCTTCCCGTTGTTTATGGGCCTCCTGTGAAATTTTCAAAGAATGCGATTTTATATCCGAAAGGTATTTTAAAGTACTCCGGGCTATTGTCGTATCAAAAAAATTCATTGTTAACTTATCAATCTGATTGAATGGGGGCCAACCATAATATTGCTGTGATGATCTTATTTCATTGTTCAGTAACTTAAGATTTCTTTTAGTTTGCTCCTCATTCCTGCCCAGTAAAATATTTCGTTTTGATTCTTCAATACGAACTTTAAGTTGAGCGGTCAACAATGATGCCTGGTAACCGGCATTACTTATTTCCTTATCGAATGCGAAAAACATTTTTTCGTATTCATTATTTTTAAACTGATTTACAACAAGTGCCTCATATGCCCATCTTGAGGTCATCATATCACCAATTACCGGTACATAGACTGGGTGCCGAAATGTCTTGTGCAAACTGTCAAATTTCACAATAACCCCGCTAAATAGTAATTGAGGCACCAGAATAAAAGGAATAAGTATATAGATTGTAATCACGGAATTCAAACCGGCAGAGATATTGAGCCCAAGCATATTGGCCATACAAGAAGTTGAGAAGAGGATCAGCCAGTAGGAAAGGGTCATTCCTTTAATCTCCAAAATGGCATTTCCGACAAGAACAAAAGAAAAAGTTTGTATTGCAGAGATGACGAAGATGATTAATATCTTTGAATCTATATAACTTAACCTACTCAGATTAAGGAAGGACTCTCTTTCAAGGATCTGCCTGTCACGGATAATCTCTTCTGCACTTACCATTAAAACCATAAAAAAGGCAACAACCACAGACATGAACAAATAGGCCCGTAAATTCTCATTTTGCTGAAATATATAACTCCCGGTTGAGGTTATATCTTTTGTATATTTTGTAAAATAACCAATGATCACAGCCAATAGGGGTGACTCCAAAAAGTTAATCAACATATATTGACGATTGGCAAATTTAGAA
>JAUWMO010000340.1 GCA_030613125.1 Bacteroidota bacterium
ATAAATAATAAAAAAACCATTACCTGATAATTTGTATGCATCAATGTCTTTAATAGTTACCTTTTCTTCATTACTATTAAAAGAATAGGCATACAATGTCCTTGGTCCAACAGCACGAAAATCAAATTTATTAAAATCGCCATTCTCTTTATTCAAATAATAGAGTGTTGACTTATTTACATCAAGTTCCCTGTAATTCCCTCTTGGCAAATGCAAAACCTCGATTCTTTCAGCCAATCCTTCAAAATCAATTTCAACTTTTGGGATATCCTGAGTAATCTCAGTTTTTTCAGAGTTGCCGGAATTCTCTTCATCACTTTTGTAAGGAAGTATAGAAGCTCCATCTTTTTTTAGAGTCAGGGCATAAATACCGGCTATATTCTTATAAACCATTTCCCATTCGAGATCGCAAAAAGTAGGATTAAACCGGCGATTAGAAACAAATAACAGATGCTCTCCATTTTCCGTAAACACGGGATTAAAATCATTGAATAAACCATCACTTACACAATTTATCACTTTTGATTCGAGAGCGTAGATATAAACCTGGTAAATAAAGCTCTCATTCATCCTCGAATAGGCCAGATATCGGCTGTCGGGAGACCAGCGATAATCAGATATGGGTTTATTGTTAAGTGAAACATCAACATTCTCATAATGTGCTTTATCAACCTCAGTTATTTGTTTAGTATTGACGTCCAGGATATAGCAGCGAAGTGTTTGATCTGCAAAAGCAATCTTTTTACTGTCGGGAGACCAGCGTAAAGTATGCCTGTATCCATTTTCATGTTGACTAAGCTGGATTGCATCTTCTTTTCCGTTCTGATTTATTATAAATATTTCGTATTCTCCGTTTTTATCGGATAAAAAGGCAATATTCTTTCCATCGGGCGACCAGACAGCATCTTTCTCCCTTGTAGCACAATTGTTACTCAGGTTACGTGCAGCTCCTTTATCTTTTGGAAGCGTAAATATCTCTCCCCGGGCTACAACGAGAGCCCTCTTACCTGATGGGGAAATATCAATACCTGTAATATTCTTGCTTATATCTTTAAGATAAGGTCGCGTTGACTCAGCATCTGTGGTAATTTGAATATCTACTTCCCTGGTGTTTCCGGTTTCAGTATCCAGTACCCATATTTTTCCTCCGACTTCATAAACAATTTTATTCTTCCCAAAGGAAGGCCTGCGTACATCATACTCTAAATGATTTGTAATCCTGGTAATCTCTTTTGATTCTGTATCATATGCATAAATATTCAATACTCTTTCACGATCTGAACTGAAATAGATTTTTGATCCTATCCACATTGGAACTCTGTCAGTACCTTCAAAATTGGTGATATTTTGTTCCTCATTGGTTTCAAAATCATAAATATATACCTCCTGTGCCAGGCCACCCTTGTATCGTTTCCATGTCCTTTGTTCACGGATAACTTTATTATAGGCTATTTTACTGCCGTCAGAAGAGAAACTCCCCTGAGCTGCATCGTAAAGTATAAGTTCCTCAAGGCCAGTCCCATCCGGTGATATAAGAAACAGTTTCAAATACCTGGTACTGCTGTGTCTGCCGGAGCTGAAAATAATCTTATTTTTTACAGGGTGCCAGCCAACAACCACATCATATCCCGGATGGTAGGTAACCCGCCGGATATTTCCACCCTGACTATTCATCACATATACGTCGGTGTTTCCGTCATACATACCTGTAAAGGCTATTAAATTACCGTTAGGAGAGAACTTTGGGTAGCGTTCCTGTCCATCGTGCATGGTTAATTGTTTTGCGATTCCACCATCAATTGAAACAGTCCATATATCTTCTCCTGACACAAAAACGATTGTATTCTCATGAACATCAGGAAAACGCAATAAAGGTGCCCCTTTACTATCAGCAAGATTTGCAAATAAAAACGTAATTGAGGTGATAATTACTGCTGAAATAAAATTGTGTTTTGTGAAAGATTTGTTTAATATTTTCATTTTTGCATAGTTAAGGATTTATGATTTAGATGAAATTCAACCTGAAAGTACCAAAGATAATTAATACAACTGAAAAAAGGAGAATTCTCTAATATTTGAACTTCACTTGTTTTTCCAAAATGAAGAATTGTATCTGTGAGGTATCAACGATTTTAATTTACTTTACGGCTATTTTTTGAAACACATAATTTTTTTTTAATCTTGCCAGATGGTTCAGGTGCTATTTTGATTATAGATTGGTTATTGTTTAGCTTAGCGTTGTTTTTAGTGATGATTTAGTGTTTTAGCCTGCCCCGTAAGGAAGTTTACCCTGTGAAATGCGAAGCAATATTTAACAGGGAATGACTGTACCGGGGTGCTTTAGTGGCTAAGAAAAAATATGCCACCAAAACTCTAAGTCACTAAAATCCACAAAATTGCAATCTCACCGCAATGTTAAACTATAGCCTATAGATTTTTTAACCATAAGTAAAAGAGGTGGTTAATTTATGAATTTAATAAATATTATCCCAACATGTTAAAGGTTGTCACATATATATTTTTTGTTGCCTCATTGATGGCATGTTCACGAGGAAATAATTTTAATCCCGCCAGTTTTGTTGATCCCAAAATTGGTTCAGTACATGGAAGATGGTTCTTTTTCACACCCGCTGCTTTACCTTTTGGGATGGCCAAACTGGCTCCACATACAAATGCGTATGGAAGCCCTGGCAGTTGGATGCCATGTGGGTATGATGACAGGCATAAATCAATTGAAGGATTTGGTCATTTTCATGAATTTCAGATTGGTGGGGTTGTGGTTATGCCTACAACCGGTGAAATCAAAAATAAACCAGGCAGTCTCGAAAATCCGGATGATGGCTACCGTTCACGGTTTAATAAAGAAGACGAATATGCTGAGCCAGGCTATTACTCTGTTATTCTTAAAGATTACAATATCAAAGCTGAGTTAACCGCTACAAAACGGGTGGGATATCATCGTTATATTTTTCCGGCAACAGATTCTGCCAATATTATCTTTGATATCGGCCATAAACAAGGAGAAAGCAGTGATGTCATTGAAGCATCTGCCATTTTTGTTAATGATAACAAAATTGAAGGATATGTAGTTACTTATCCTGAATATGTCAAGTTCTGTGATCCGGGGAACCGGGTGAGGATGTTTTTCGTGGCTAATCTTAGCAAACCTCCCAAATCTTTTGGCACTTTCGATGATAAAGGTATTTATCCTGGTAAAAGGGAAACAAAAGGTGTGGGTAACGGACTCTATCTTTCTTTTTCAACCTCAGAGGAGGAAGTTTTGGAAATGCAGGTCGGGCTTTCATTCACAAGTATTGATAATGCCCGTTTTAATCTGGTTTCAGAATCATCGGGAAATTCTTTTGATAAGGTAAAAGTCCAGGCTTTTAACACATGGAATAGGATGCTGGGCCGGATCAAAATTGAAGGAGGCCTGAAGAATGACAGGATTAAGTTTTATACTGGATTATACCATGCTTTACTTGGCCGGGGCCTGGCAAGCGACGGAAATGGATATTTCCCCAGGCATGATGGTAGTATTGGTCAAATACCTTTAGATGAGAAGGGCAAACCTGTTTATAATCATTATAATACTGACGGTATCTGGGGTGGTTTCTGGAACCTTGGTCAATTATGGGCTTTGGCCTATCCCGGGTATTTAAGTGAGTATGTTCAATCTAACATTGATTTTTACTCTGAAACAG
>JAUWMO010000081.1 GCA_030613125.1 Bacteroidota bacterium
TGCTACCGGTCCATAATCTGACCGGTAGCAAGGATTTATTAAATCTAAGATTTTAAATTACAAATTTAAATCGTTTCTTTTAATTTCCCCTTATAATAAGATGAATTTGAAGTGCAGTTCGCTGAGAATCACGCCAGTGGGCGGATCCGCCTGCCGGCGGACGCAAAGAAAATTATTATTTATAATTCTGCGGAACTCTGCGAACTCAGCGTCTCTGCGTTAGAAAAGAATTGTATTGTAGAAAAACCATATTGTGTTTGTTTATATTTTAATTGTCCCGATTTATCGGGATGACACTACCTCATTCCAGGGGAGGAATTATCCATGAAAGAAAGAAGAAACAGAATCGGGCAAGTTTTATACGGATTTTTGTATTTGATCCTACTATTAACCTGTTTTGGATGTTCACAGAAAGAATTACAAATGGAAAAAGGAGAAACAAAAGTGATATGGCTGGATGAGCTTGGCGCTCAATATGCCGAGGAGGGATGGGGACGGACACAGGCAAATAAATCTATAGACGGCAATCCTCTGTCTGTTGCCGGCAGGAAATTTGAACGGGGGTTAGGAACCCACGCTGATGGCTGTTATAGAATAAATCTTGACGGAAAAGCAAAAACTTTTACGGCATTGGTAGGAATAGATGATGAAATCGAAGGTAATGAATGGGCTTCTGTTGAGTTTAGCATTGTTGCTTATGATGAAAACAACACTCCCAAATCAAGAGTGTTATGGAAAAGCGGTGTGATGAAAGCCGGCCAGAACGCTATAAAAGCAGATGTAAATATTGAAGGCCTTAAAGAAATCAGGCTGATTGTTTCCGACGGAGGCAATGGTATAAACTATGATCATGCAGATTGGGCAGAGGCTAAAATCGATTACCTGGGAAATAAACCTGAACCTGTCAAACCTTATACCCGTGAGCCATATATTCTTACGCCTAAACCAGGTCCTGTTCCGAAAATTAATGGCGCCGGAATATTTGGAGTTCGTCCCGGATCGTCGTTTTTATTTACTATTCCCGCTACAGGAGATCGCCCAATGACGTTCTCGGTGCAAGGACTGCCTGAGGGTCTCACATTAGACGGCAAAACAGGCCGCATTATCGGTGTAGTTAATAATGAAGGCGCTTATAATGTTAAACTAATAGCAGAGAATGAAAAAGGGAGGGCTAAACGTGATTTTCGTATTGTTGTTGGAGACACTATTTGTCTCACTCCGCCAATGGGTTGGAATAGTTGGAACTGCTGGGCATGCGGTGTTACTGATGAAAATATCCGGGCAAGCGCCAGGGCTATGGTTGAAAAAGGACTGATTAACCATGGTTGGACATATATTAATATTGACGATTGCTGGATGATCAAACCTGATTCTGATGACCCTGTAATTAGCGGTGAGCCGCGTAACAAAAATGGGATGCCGCTTACTAATAAAAAATTTCCGGATATGAAGGATTTGACTGATTATATCCATGGTCTGGGTCTAAAAGCGGGTATCTATACTTCTCCCGGACCTTATACCTGCCAGGGATTTATCGGGAGTTATGAATATGAAGCTCAGGATGCCAAGCAGTTTGCGAATTGGGGATTTGACTATCTGAAGTACGACTGGTGTTATTATTCTAGGATTGCAAAAGATAAAAGTTTAGATGAACTGAAAAGACCTTATATGCGTATGAGGGATGAGCTGTTAAAACAACCTCGGGATATTATATACAGTCTCTGCCAGTACGGAATGGGTGAAGTCTGGAAATGGGGTGAGGAAGTTGGAGGCAACTGTTGGCGGACTACCGGCGATATCGTCGATACATGGAGCAGTATGTCAAAGATTGGTTTTTCGCAAAACAAATGCAGTAAGTACGCTAAACCGGGTTGCTGGAATGATCCTGATATGCTTGTTGTTGGCAATGTCGGATGGGGACCTGAACTGCATCCGTCAAATCTTACGCCCGATGAACAGTATACTCATATAAGCTTGTGGTGTTTGCTTTCAGCTCCATTGCTTATTGGTTGTCCTATTGAACAGATAGATGATTTTACTTTAAACCTGCTTACAAACGACGAGGTCCTTGAAGTAAATCAGGATCCATTAGGAAAACAAGCGGAACAAATAATCAAAAATGAAGATTATCAGGTCTGGGCGAAAAAAATGGAAAATGGTTCTCTAACTGTCGGACTTTTTAATATGGATTCGTATAAGCATAAGGCGATTGCGATTGAATGGTCAAAATTAGGACTTAAGGGAAAACAGCGGATTCGTGATCTCTGGAGACAAAAAGATCTGGGAATTTTTCAGGAACGATTCGAATCTAATGTATCGCCTCATGGTGTGACTTTAGTGCGGGTTATCCCTGAGTAAGGGTTAATTAATCAGCTTAAACCACCACCTTAGGTGGTAGATAGTCCGAATCAAGCAATTTTTTTACTGTTTATTTGATAATAATAGAAGGAACTATGAAATACAAAACAGGATTATTGATATTAACAGGCTTTCTCTTATTTCATTTTGCATTTGCAGATGATAAAGATAATCATAATAAAATAGACTATGATCGTTTTGAAAAATACTGGGAAAAAGATGATTATATTCATGAATATGTAAAACGGGCGAACGAGAATTATAACAAATATATAAACAGTACAAAATTTGATGAAAAATTTGAGGTGAATGTAAAGGAACAAACGGTTGAATATGGAATTATGGCCAGTGGGAATATCCTGTTAATATATAATCAATGGCTATCTAATCCCCAGGCGCCCGAGGTAATGGAGGCAATAAATACTTATAAAGCAGACCTGGAATCTGAAGGATATACGGTTAAGGTCGCTGCCTCTACAAATACAAATGATCCTGCAGAGCTGAGAGATTATTTATACCAGGAATGGACCAATAATAGTATTGACGGAGCATTTCTAATAGGAGAGTTAGCAATAGCCTGGTATGAGATGCCAATATTTAATGACCAGGGTGATACGACAGGTTGGGATATATTCCCCTGTGATTTGTATTACATGGATGTTGACGGTGAATGGCTTGATAATGAAAGAGATAATGGCATACATGATGATCATGCCGGAAATGTAGAACCGGATATCTGGATCGGTCGTTTTTATACTCCAACCATGACTTATCATGATATAAATGAATCGCAGTTAGTGGTTAGATATTTAAATAAAGTACACCGATACCGGGAAGGTACGTTGAGATTAAAAAACCAGGGATTCAGTTATGTTGATCATGACTGGGCCGGTTTTCACATGGAAAACGAAGTGTTTAAGCTGTATGATGAAGTGACTTTTATTAATGATGGTATTAATGGAAATGTGACTAGTAGTGATTATAAAAACAGAATTCAAGCCGCCATAAATAATAAATATGAATGGATGTATATTGCCGCTCATTCAAGCCCACGGGATCATTTTTTTCATGATGGATCGTCATTTAGCAGCGAAGAAATTGATCCTCTTGATGTTCAGGTTATGTTTTATTTGAACTTCAATTGTTCGGCGGCCAGTTACAGGGAAGACGACTGTTTATGCAATTGGTATGTGATGCAGGAACCTTTTGGTTTGTTATCAGTCGGTTCGACTAAGGGCGGCAGTATGCTGGACCAATATGATTATTATGAACCGCTAAGCGAAGGTTATACCTTTGGCGAAGCTTTTAAATACTGGGGTATTCGTCATTTTGAAAGACGTGATTGGCACTACGGATTAGTCTGCATCGGCGATCCAACCCTGAAATTAAGCAGATTTATGATGAAGCCGGGACCGGGTTTTTGTTATGCGCTAACTCCGGAAAGAGATGCCAAAATTGATTCTACTACGCCCGTTTTCAAGTGGACCGAAACGGACAGCGCTGATAGATATGTATTGGAAATAACTAGAGCGGGTCAAGTAGTCTGGCTGTCAAATTATATTTCGGATACCCTGATTCAGATACCCCAGGGAAAATTACAACTTAGTTCTGCCTATAAATGGCAGGTAAAAGCCTTTGCCGGCGATGATTGTATAGATTTTACCCAGTTAAGAAAATTATCGGTTAGAGATACAAACAGTAACTATCTATCAGACTATGAACCGTTATACTATCGTCAGGACTGGGGCATTTTGGGTTTTGATGAAACGTGTGAAGGAAACACGCTGTCCATTGCCGGACAGGAGTTTGAAAAAGGCCTGGGAACACATGCCAATAGTACAATTCGATATAGTTTAAACGGCGAATATAAATTGTTTACCGCTTATATAGGACATGATGATGAATCAAATGGGGGAAATGGATTAACATTTGAAGTGAAACTGGACGGCACGACAATTTATCCGCCGGGTAAAATATTTATGTGGGGAACGGAAGCGGAATATATTGAACTCGATGTGACTAATGGCGATACGTTAGAATTACTGGTTCACGGTGGAGACAATATCGATTTTGATCATGCCGATTGGGCTAAGGCCAGGATATGGACGGATAGTGTCACAGCTATTGATGATGAGAAATCACAACTTGTAATACCACGGAAATTGGCATTATTAGGCAACTATCCTAATCCGTTTAATTCTTTTACAAAAATAAGTTATCAGTTGTCAACTGCCGGTAATGTAGAATTAAGTATTTATAATGTATTGGGACAAAAGGTGCGTTCGCTTGTCAACACAAATCAGAATGCCGGTATTTATAAGGTTGTCTGGGATGGAACCAATGAAACCGGCAGCACTGTAAATAGCGGAGTCTATTTCTGCAGGATTTCTGATGGACAAGAACAGATGACCAGGAAAGTTCTTTTAATTAAATAATAAACAGAACCTTTTATTATGGGTGACCCGATGAAAGGAGTAAAACCTGTGGTAAGTAAGTTAGTCAAATTTATTTTATTATCTTTTTTACTATTATTCTCTGTGCCAAATATTTATGGACAAGGCCGGCCCTATGAAGGCCCGGATGATCCGGCAGGTGATATTGCGGCTCAAAGGGAAGGCAGAATGATAGGAAATCGTGTTCTTCTTTACTTCCAGAACAATACTGAACTCGCCTATTGGCCCAATACAAGTACTTCAAAATGGCCGAATGATCATACAGGTACGGGAATGATTGACGGTCTTGCTTTGCTTGTCGGAGCCAGAGTTTATATTGAAAATGATTCCATACCGGTTACTGATCCGGATATAATACAAAGCCGCTTTGATCTGGATACACTGTACTATTGCCAGACAAGCTACAGGCAGGGCATGGATACAAATTCAAGCGGAACAATTGAATGGGGATTATATCCCGTTTTTGGATATTTTAATGAAAACAGCGAGCATCCTGCTATGAGTAACAGGGAAAAATCGTGGCCGATTGCGGGATGGCCTTCCCGTGGTGACGAACTTAAATGGCCGGATGAGTGGGACGGACGCTTTGGCAGAGGGGTTATGTATGCCGACTTAGAAACTTACTTTGTAGCTAACGATGCACAGGATCAGGAATATCTGGGCAGAAATGATATAATCAAGTATTATCCGCGGCCGGGAGTAAAAATCGGTGATAAACGTCCTGATGTGACTATCCAGAAGGGACTCCCCTGGGGCGGTATCGGTATACGTATAAAAGTGCGCGGATACCAATGGAATAATCTGCAAAGCAGGGATGCTATTTTTTGGGAATATGATATCTCAAATATATCAGATTATGATCTAACCGAAGTTGCTTTCGGCTATTGGCTGGATAATGGTATAGGTCATGAAGGATATAATGCTGATCAGGACGATATAGGTTTTTTTGATAAACTGGAAAATATGTCTTACTCATGGGATGTTGATGGGATAGGCGCCGGCGGTTTGCGAACAGGAGTAGTGGGAATCAGTTATCTTGAAAGTCCGGGCGTACCTGATGATAATCTTGACAATGATGACGACGGTCTGATTGACGAAAAACGGGATAATCAAGCAAGTTTTATGATTGGACCGTATGATGGTATTTCTGATCTGCAAAAATTTCTGGATTGGTATGGTCTGCAAGAGGAAGATCTGAAAGAACACTGGGATGCTGATGAAGATCAGGACTGGCAGGATGGATATGATGCTAATGGAAACGGTGTTTACGACGAAGGCGAGGACCCCGGTGATGATGTGGGGCTGGACGGAGTTGGACCGACTGACATTAACTACTACGGACCTGATGAAGGAGAATGCAACCATAAGCCTGATTATTTAGAGGGGGTTGGATGCGAACCGAATTTTGCTGCGACTGATATTTCTGAATCCGACATGATTGGTTTAACTTCTTTTCATTTGTTTCGCCATCCTGATCCTACCGGTGGCGGAGAACCTCCCTTTATGCGTCATGATAAGGAGGCCTGGGAGGTTTTTGCCGTACACGGGCTTGTGGAGTTTTTCGGAGAAATTAGCAATTTGGTTGAAGAATTTGGTTCAGGACCTTTCCCGCTTTTACAGGGCAGAACGGAACGGGTTTCTATGGCCGAACTTCATTCGTATGAAGCATTGTCAGGTTTAAATTCAGCCGATCATAGTGCCCCGGCTTTATTCCAAAAAAAACGTATTGTACAAGTTATCTATGAGAGTGATTACCGGTTCGCTAAACCGCCCAAAATGCCCACATTGAAAGCTATAGCCGGTGAGGGAAAAGTTTTTCTTACCTGGGATGATGCAGCGGATAGATTAACCAGGGAACCGATGCTTAAAGGAGAAAATGATTTTGAAGGTTATAAGCTTTATAAAGCGACGGATAAATATTTTGCCGATGCAGAGGTTCTTGTGGATATGTATGGAAATCCAAGCGGTAAAAAACCCATATTTCAGTGTGATCTGATAAATGGAAAAAAAGGCGCAGTTGAATTTATTTTATTTAATGGAGAAGCTTTCTATCTGGGAGAAGATACAGGCATTCAACATTATTTTGTGGATGAGGATGTACAGAATGGTCGGACATATTACTATGGATTAGTTGCCTATGATTATGGTATAGACGGGCTGGAAGTTTCTATTATGCCTTCCGAAAATAATATGGTCTTAGAATTGGATGAGGCAGAGGAAATACGTTATCATGGTAAGAATGTGCAGATTGTAACGCCTCATCAACAGGCCGCCGGCTTTATTCCTCCTTCAATTAAAATAGATGATGAAACATCCCTTATTGGGAGTGGCTTGGTTATACCTGAAATAATAGATATCAATTCTGTGAAAGAGAATAATAGATACAAGCTGAAATTTCATGTAGATACAACAGGACATTTAAGACCGGTAGAAAGATTCCGTGCTAAACATGATATTTTGTATTCAAATAGTGGTTTTTCCGTTTATGATGTTACGAATCATGATTCTCTTATATATACGGAAACTCCTGAAAATTATCCCGGTGACAATTTAAAATACGTTGCAGTTTATGACAGTTGGTCGTTAAATGAAAGTTTAATCTCTGATCCATTTGAAGGAATACAGATAAATATAGAAGCTCAAACAGAAGCAGAATTTGACCTTGAAAAAAGCGGCTGGATAGTTGGCTATTCTCCGGTAAAAATTATTCCCAGTAGCAATGAATCTGATTATTTTCCCTGGCAGTATGAAATCATATTTACAGGCAACGATTCATCTTATGCAAGTATAGTAGGAGACAATAAAGGAATTAAAAATACCGATGATATCTTATTATATAATAATGCATTATTAGAACAAGTCTTTAATTTTTATGTCATTAATAAATCTTTTCCAGATTCAAACGGCGTCTTCGAAAAACTAGATCTTGTTGTTGAAGATGTAAATCAAAACGGACAATTTGATTTATTGGAAGATAATATTCTTGCAGGGCATGTATTTAAATTTGGTAGTAAGTTTATGTGGGGAGGAACTGTATTTAGTATTGATTTTCGCGACATTTCGGATGAAAGTCAAATGCCCAAAGCCAATGATGTATACCGCGTAGATTTTAAACGTCCCTTTATAGAACAGGATTCCCTTCTATTTACGATTATGCCTTCCGTTGAAGTTGACAAAAACAAGCTAAAAGGCACTATGGATGATATCAAGGTTGTTCCAAATCCTTATATTGCGACAAATATGATGGAACAAGCCATATCGAATCCTTTTTTGAATCAGCGCCGTGAACTTATGTTTACACATATTCCTGCCCGTTGTACGATAAAGATCTTCACTTCAAGCGGAGTATTTGTAGATGAAATTCCAGTATACAACCCTCCGGATAATGGGATGGTACACTGGGATATGCTGACTAAAGAAGGATTGGAAATAGCGGCGGGAATCTATATTTATCATGTGAAGTCAAATATGACCGGAGAAAAAAAACTAGGCAAATTTGCAGTTATAAAATGAGTAATTATCTAAACAGAAGACAGAGGAAAAATTAAATGAAGAATAAATGGCTTATTCACATGTTATTATTTGTTATTTTTATTTTTCCGCTTATGAGTATTGCGCAAACAACCGGTAAAATAGCCGGCAATGTTTCAGACGCTGAAACAGAAGAACCGTTAGCCGGAGCTCAGGTAATAATTGAGGGAAAATGGGTAGACGGTGTTGAAGTTGAAATGGAAGTAAAAATGGGTGCAACAGCCGACCTGGACGGAGATTTTTTTATTATAAATATCCCTCCTGAAAGTTATACTATATCGATCCAGATGATGGGTTATGAGACAATGAAATTGATGGATGTCCGTGTTTCCGTAAACCGGACATATGCAATAAAGGCTGAATTAAATCCTTCTATATTAGAAGGGGAAGTAATTACCGTTACTGCACCGGCTGTGGAAATGAAGAAAGATCAAACAAGTTCCATCCGTAATATATCTTCAGAAGATATTGAAATTCTGCCTGTTGAAAATATCAGCCAGGTAGTATCCATGCAGCCGGGAGTGGTTGTTGGTCATTTCCGGGGAGGAAGATTGAGCGAAGTGTCTTATTTACTGGATGGTTTACAGATAGATGAGTCATTTGGTCAAACCGGACATACCGTAAATGTGAATACTGAAGTGGTTGAAGAAATTGAGGTAATTACCGGCACATTCAATGCAGAGTACGGCAAAGCAATGAGTGGAATTGTGAATGTGATTACCAAAGAAGGAGGGGAGATATTTGCAGGTTACGGTTATTTTAACACCGGGAATTACCTTACTTCCCATAATGATATTTTTCTCGGTCTGGACAATTCGGATTTTACCAGAAGAAAAGACTATAGAGTTGGTTTATCGGGACCGCTCTTTTCCAACCGTTTAAGCTTTGTAATAAACGGGCGTTATGAAGATAATAAAGGATATTTGAACGGTATCCGTCGCTTCAATGTGGATGATTACAGTAATTTTTCAGATCAGTATTCAACGAATTGGTATTCGGAGCATAATGGAGATAATAACTATGTCCCGATGAGTTGGGGTAAACATACTACCCTTTTTGGTAAGTTAACTTTCAAGCCTTTAGATTTAATTAAGATGTCTCTAATGTTTACCTGGAATGATGATGAGAGCCAGGGATATGATCATTATTATAAATACAATCCTGACGGAATAGCCACGTATTACGGGAAATCTAAAATGGCGGCCTTCCAGTTTAACCACATGCTGACATCATCGGCCTTTTATGAATTTAAAGCCTCATATATAGATAATTACACCGGTAATTATATGTATGAAAATCCTTATGATGAAAGGTATGTTCATGATTTATATTCACGCGGTGACGGCCCTGGTTTTGTTACAGGCGGGCAGCAGAAATATTATGTAAAGCGCACCATCAAAGATATTAATCTTAAATTAGATCTCGACTGGCAGATTAGTAAAACTCATAGTATAAAAACCGGATGTCTATATACACAACATGATGTGGATAATATGTCTGCATCGATTAGAAACATATACTATGGCACTGAATTTGAAGCGCAATATGAATATGACCCGGAGGCAAAAAAAAGGAAATACCTGTATTATGAATCGACCGTTTTACCGGATTCTTCAGTTTATTCGGATATATACAAAGTAACGCCTTATGAATTTTCATACTATATCCAGGATAAGATGGAATTTGATGAAATGGTGATTAATTTGGGATTACGCTATGATTATTTTAATCCGAACGCGCCTTATCCTTCTCAGCTGAGAAATCCGGCCAATCAGTTGAGTTTTCCGGATACTCCGGAAAAGATGAGCAAATATCCTGAGGCGCCTTACGTTTCTCAATTCAGCCCCAGGCTGGGGCTTTCTTATCAGTTAGGGAAGACAGCGTTGCTTCGTTTTGCCTATGGACATTTTTTCCAGATGCCCCCGCTTTATGCCCTTTATCAAAATCATTCGTTTTTAATTTCTCCATCAGATTATTCTACAAGAATGGGGAATCCACTTATTAAACCTCAAAAAACAGTTCAGTATGAAGTTGGTTTATGGCAGCAAGTGATGGCAGGCCTGAGTTATGAAATAGCCGTTTTTTACAAGGATATTTATGATCTGCTTAGTGCGAAAGTGATCACGACCTACAACCAAATACGATATGGTTTGTACAGCAATAAAGATTATGGAAATGTAAGAGGCTTAGAATTTAAGTGTGATTTTGTATCCGGTTCTCTTCGCGCCAGTTTGAATTATACATTACAATATACCCGTGGAAATGCAGATAATCCTAATTTTACTTTCGACCGTGCCGGAAGAAGTCAGGACCCTGTTAATAAAATGATTCCAATGAGCTGGGATCAGAGACATACATTGAATATATCTGCTGGATATAATAAGGAAGATTTCGGTTCTACGATGACATTATTTTATAATTCAGGGACGCCTTATACATGGTCTCCGCTTCCTGAGAGCCCTTTATCACGTGTGAACCTGTATCCGTATAATTCATCTAAACCGGCTCAAATCCGAGTCGATCTGAATGCATATTATTATCTTTTTAATCATGGAAGAGTGAAAATGAAATTAATGTTATTGGTATATAATCTGTTTGACCGTTTAAATGAAAACAGTGTTTATTCTTCCACAGGCAGAGCATATTCTACCATTATCAGGGAACAGGATATCAACGGACATAGAAGTAATTTTAATGATTATTATGATGTAATTAAGAATCCGTCAATGTATGCCGCGCCGCGAATGGTTAGAATCGGCCTGGGCGTTGAATTTTAATTCTTAATTATTTTGTGTGCTCTGTGGTTGTTTTTTACACTACCTAATCATATAATGAGGCAAAAAAATGAATAAAGAAGTATTGAAGAAGTTTTATATTACGATGCTTTTTATATTTTTAATATTTACACCGGGTTATTCACAAACGCCAATTCGGGTTGGAACGACAGCCGCAAATTTTTTAGAAATAGGATTTGGGGCG
>JAUWMO010000376.1 GCA_030613125.1 Bacteroidota bacterium
ATTCAATTTAAGTATTTCTTTATCAGTAATATGGTCCAAATGTTTTACCAATGCACGTAAACTGTTTCCATGAGCAACAATAATAATATTTTTATTTTCCCTGATCGCTGGCACAATTTCATCTTCCCAGTAAGGAAGAAAGCGCTCTACAGTATCTTTAAGACATTCGGTTAGTGGAAGGTCTTTTTCATCAACGTCATTATATATAGGATCATTTCCCGGATAACGATCATCAGTTTTTTTAAGTGCCGGAGGCTGTATATCATAACTCCTTCTCCACGTTAAAACCTGTTCTTCACCATGCTTCGCAGCTGTTTCTGCTTTATTCAATCCCTGTAAAGCGCCATAATGTCTTTCATTCAGTCTCCATGTTTTTTTAACCGGGATATTTTCCAGATCCATTTCTTTAAGTGTCAGGTCCATTGTTTTGTTTGCACGCAGTAAAACTGATGTAAAAACCAGATTAAAAACAAAACCTTCTTTTTTTAATGTTTTTCCAGCTTCAATAGCTTCTTCAATGCCTTTTTCGGTCAGATCTACATCAGTCCAGCCGGTAAAACGGTTTTCCTTATTCCACACACTTTCACCGTGTCTTAATAAAACTATTTTGTACATGACAGATAATTATTGAAATAAATAAGTAGTGATGTTTATTGTACTATCTTTCAGAGAACAAAGATAGAACAAAACTATTATTCCAGGAAAACAGAATTTTTTTCTTTGTAAAAAGATCATTTAACTTCATTAAGCCCTTCAAGGGCAGATAAACCTCCGGGCGTGTGAAGAAGTGCTTTCTGAAACAGTACCCTGGCCTCCCTTACTCTGTGAAGTTTCAGATTTGTCCAGCCAAACATGAGCAAAGCATCATAATCAAAAGGATACAAATTAATAACCTTTTCAAAATAGTTAAAAGCTGTACTATAATCTTCACGCCCATAATAAATCAGCCCAAGTCGATGATTAACTATTGAGTTATTAGGACAAATTTCAAGAATCTTTTTATATTGAAAGATCACCTGGTTCCAATTGCCCATGGCCGAAGCAGGATAAACATATCCAAACTTTGCTTCAATAGATAGTGGCTTAAGGTTTATTGCTTTATTATAAAAGGCAAGGGATTCACTAAAAAAGCCAAGTTGATAATTCAGCCATCCAAGTCTCAGGTTCAGCTCGTATGAATTCTCATTATAGGTTTTTTTTAAAACATCAGTTGACTTCTGTAAATCTCCTGATGCTTCATGTAAATAGCTTTCCTGAAAGGCAGATACAAGTTTTTTGAAATCTTGTGATAATACCGGCTGGCCAAAAAGTAAGAATATTATAAGAACTCTTGAATAATTTATTAGAATTTCCATGATAAACCTCCATATATTGAATGAATATTATAATTAATCGAATTTATTGATGTTAATCCCTGGTCAGACAAATTGAAATTACTTGTTGTATTTATATACGAATAGTTAAGTGAAAATAGAACATTTTCATTTTTTAGTGGAATAAGGAGCGAACCACCAATTTGCTGGCTAATAGGATTAGGTCCGTTCATAACCTGCCATCCCAATTGAGATACAGTATAATGTAAATCGCCAAAAGACCCTGATACTTCCAACCACACAGGATAAATAAATTTGAAACCAAATTTTAAATTTGCAAACCGGCCATTATGAATTAATCCGTTTTTCAATATTTCCTGTTGAACATGATAACCCAAAGTAAGATATAAATTGAGATTTCCCAGGGGATACATACTTACAGATATTCCTTCTTGTAAAAAATTTCTAAAATTCAAATAGGAATACGATGTTGACAGACCAATGCTTAAGTATGAAAAATCCTTCAAAACAGATAGATGACCAGTAAAATCATTATACCTGTATGAAGGAACATAATTAGAATATGACGGCCTTGATGAGGAATAATATGCAGGTATGGAACCAGGCAGATAGTGAATGGCAGCATTTAAGTTAAAGCCTTTTCCAAGGTACAGATTGTTTCTTAAATATAGCTGGTGCTGGAAGAGGTTCTGTCCGGAAATGTAATAAGCAAGGAGATCTTTCTGATAAAACATAAAGCGGTTCTCTAACATGAAGCCATACTGATAAAGCAAACTAAACCTCCTGGATACTAAATGGTTAAAACCAAGATGAGCCCTGAAAAGATAATTTGAAAATATCTGATACCCATTCAAGGCAGGATCAATAATTCCTGAGACCAATTCCGGACCGGTTTGTAAATTGCTTGTATTGACCTGGAGACCCAGGCTTCCGATGTGAAACCTGGGAATTTGACTTGTACCAAACTTCTTTTTCATTGAAGGCGTAAAGTCCCTGGTAATATCCAGAGCTGCTTTTTCTCTTCCCGAAAACAGATTGGCGAAATACATATATTCAAGTAAATACGGATCTTTGTTACTAAATTCTGATGCTTTTCGAAAATGAATAAGAGCCCTGTGATAATTTTTCCTTTCATAAAACGCAATGGCAAGCCGCATTCTAAGATAGTAATAATCATAACCTTCTTTTAGAGCTATCTTACCGTAACGAATCAATTCAGACCAATTCTTTTGCATGTAAAGATCATATGTCTTTTTTTCCGGATTCCATGTCCCTGTCGTATCCTGACATAGTACCACCAGATTAAATGAAATGAAAAAAAATAATATTCCAATTAATTTTTGCATGTTGCCTGAATTAATTTGCCATTTTCTTCAATGGAAAATGATTGAATGCCTTCAGTGTTAATATGTAATTCAAAATCAGTCTCTTTCAGCAAAACCTTACCAAAATATCTTTTTGCAG
>JAUWMO010000048.1 GCA_030613125.1 Bacteroidota bacterium
GAATGATCGCTTTCCGTGTAAATTTCTGTTGAAACCAGGCATAAATTAAGATGGCAGGCAATCCAAATATCACTAATAGAATCAGGACGTCTAATATTGCCGTGTTCAACTTATATTTATCTACCACGAAATTGATGGCCTCAATAAAAACCCAGGCACTGCCCAGGTAAACGGCCAGTGTCTGACCAATTTTTCTCTCTTTAAATTTTTCGAACCAGGATGGATTTTTCATTTGAGGATTTTGTCAATGGATTCAATTATTGAATCAAGACAATACTGATCTTTACTCAACATATTGAGTTTCTTTTAAAATGGATTTTTTATATCTAGGTTTAAGATATTTCTCCCTGGCAATATCCACATCAAGATTGAGCTTCTGTTGAATATATGCCTTAAGATCTCTTTTCAAGTCATAGAGATTTTGAGTGTTATCCTTAAATTCAACTATTAAATCGATATCACTGGTTGAATTTTGTTCGTTTCTGGCATAAGATCCAAAAAGTCCAATTTTTACAATATGAAATCTGTCCCTGAAATATTGTTTATTTTGGGATAAAAAGGTTAATATGTCATTTCTTGATATCATTGTAAATCAAAAATACAAAAATCAATCCACATTTTAGAAGTTTGGTCAATTTAGGCAGGCAATTTTATATAACGGTCGGATGGTAAATTTAGTTTAAATGTTGTTCATCGCCCCAGTAGAGAGGGAATCAAAGCTGCCTTCCAAGAAGCTGGATATTTATTTTTCCATTGCCTTACCTGTCATTGGAACAAACCTGACCGGGTACTGAACATTTTGCTTCAAATTCCCCTTATGGTCTTTCTCAACGACTACAAGCACCTGAATTCTATCCACTTTCCCAAGGGGAATCACAATTCTTCCTCCAGGTTTTAATTGCCTAATTAAGGGTGCAGGGATCTCCTCAGGGGCACAGGTAACAATTATTCCATCATAAGGAGCATGCTCATCCCAGCCTTCATATCCATCACCAATTTTCACCTTGATGGTATTGTATCCTAACTGACGGAACAGTTCAATTGCATTCAAACCCAGCTCCCTGACAATTTCAATACTAAAAATATATGGTGTAAGTTCACTCAACACAGCAGCCTGATAACCACTGCCCGTACCTATTTCCAGGATCCTGTCTCCTGGTTTAATCTCAAGAAGCTCTGTCATATGGGCTACAATTAATGGCTGAGAGATTGTTTGACCCGCCCCAATCGGAAGCGGATAATTTCCATATGCCCTGTTCTGGTAAAAAGAGGGTACAAATTTGTGTCTGGGAACTGCTTTCATGGCATCTAAAACCTTTTTGTCGGTAACAGGATCATAACGTGATTTTTGAATATCCTTAAGAACCATTTGAACCCTTTCTTTTTTCCTTTCATTAAATCTGGGTCGATCCCATTTAAGAGTATCAGATACTAATTCCTGTTCAAAGGAATATGTTGAAGCTGCTTTTTCATGCTTATCGGAAGAATAACAGGAAAAGCTCCAGCAAACAATAATTATGATCAGGATTTTAATCATTTTTTTGAATATTCAGATAAAGAATCCGGAAATAATATAAAAAGGTAATATAAGAAAAAAATAAGAAAAATACCAGGCAGTCTCACTAGCTTTTATTATTCGGGTAGGCCTAGCCTGATTAATTCTTAAACTTTTTTAATTGTTTTAAAATTAGCCGCTAATGCGCGAATAATAAAAAAAACAAATATCACAATTCGTTTATAATTAGCGCATTCGCGGCTTTTATGAATAATAGAGGCTAGGTCTACTTTCGTAAATTTAAACAAAAAATTATAATTTTATTTTTATACTCTGAAAATTTATCCTGGAAAGTAACTCATAATAATCACAATGGTTGAATTATTTATTAAATTTAACAAACCAAACTTTTAAATTATGAACTTCCTTAATTTTAACCAGTTAATGAATAGAAAAACCAGTCTGATTTTTCTTTTTATCATCTTAATAGCGGGCTTTGCCGGTTGTGTAGCCGGTCCGAATGTATCAGTGGATATACCTTCTCCTGATGGTCAGGTAGCAGGGTTTATTTCCGGTCTGTGGCAGGGTTTCATAGCACCGGTAACTTTTATAATCTCCTTATTCACTGAAAAGGTTAGCTTATATGAAGTGCATAACAGTGGTGGCTGGTACGATTTTGGCTTTGTACTGGGTGCCGGGATCCTTTTCGGTGGCAGCAGTCGTGCAACAAAAAGCAGAAAAATCCGGTAACAGATAACAAAAGGGGAAAATGAAGTCGAAAGAGCAGTAATATCTATTTCACTGACAAATGACTCTTTTCATAATCTTCAATCTTTTTCAGTACCATTGCTTCAGCATCATCATACATATCCCTGATAAAATCATCATGAAAATTATAAATTCTTTCTTCAAACTTCAGAGTTTCAAGGCGATCAAACAGCATTGATTTTGCCCTTTCAATATCCTTACCATAAATATGATAAGAGTCAGCCTGCCAGTTTAACCGTCCAAGTCTCACCTCTTTTCCGGTTCTCTTAGCTATTTCATCTGCAATAATCTCCCTGTTAAACTGAATGAAGCCAAACATATTCATAAAACTGGCTCCCCATGCATCGTTACTCCTGAAACGTATATTACAATTCAGCCACTGTACTCCCTCTTCATCTTCCAGTATTCTGTACCATAAGGATTGCAGACAAGGAGGATCATAAACCATCAGATCATGATTAGGCATCCAGGTTATCATCTGTGCCTGTCTTGTGAACGGTTGCTCAACAAGTTTGTTAATCACAAATTCAATCTGGTTAACATGAAATCCTACCTCATGGCTGCTGGTTTTATCATCCATATCCTTCAGCTCTTTCCATGATCCATAGTTTATCAGCCTCCCGTGGTATGTGTATTCCCATCGTGTATCATCAGGATCATTCATGTTTTTTACCCAATGGTCTTTAAATCCTTTTAATTCCATTACATACTCCTTTAAATCCTCTATTCCTCCGGGAAATGCCTTATGGATCATCGGATCACTTTCAGGCTCTAATATACTGACATTCATAGTGCAGTCAAGACTTAGGGGATCAGCAGGTTTATCATACTGTGTTTTAAACCCTATACCTTCTCTATATAATCTAACCAGGGCTGTTTCATAAGCTTTCGCCAATGAGTTTTCTTGCACCGTAATTACAGGAATGTTTTTCATGTGTTTGAAATTTTTTATTAATTGGAAATTTTTCTAACTCAATTACATTTTATTGAACTTCTGCAGGAGTCAGGAGTTCATAAAAATAGTTATAAGCTTTTGTAAGTTAAAAAATATTGCCAAAGAATTATAAATAAAAGGTGAAAAGTTGCTCCACCACTAAGAATAAGACTTATCTCCCCGAAACATGGTGTCCCTTTCAATTTTAATGCACACCCTATGATTACTGCACCCCAAATAATAGCACTTGCTCTAATATAGATTGCTATAGCATAGTGCAGAAGCATACCCTTTAACTTTCTTTTGATCCATAAGTGAAAAAACAGCATTTTGAACGATGAATAATATTATATAGCCATCTGTTGAAATTATATAAAAAATATTTTCCCAACTAAAATTAGTCTCCCTAATAGTTTTCTGATCAGTATTTTTCAATAATTTTAGTCAGATTTTGAAACAATTTTATACCAGAGCAGATAATTTCCGGATGTTGATAAAAATTAATAATCAGATTTTTGGATCATTACACTTGCAGGAAGCCTGGGTGCTGATGAAAAGGATCCTCCTGGTAATGATTTTGTTATCAATAACAAGAATACTTTTTTTCCTGTTTAATATTGAGCATTTCAGCGATATTACCTTTTCGCGTTTTATGAGGATTTTACTGGGAGGTTTACAATTTGATATTTCAGCCTTTCTTTTTATGAACTCACTCTATGTAATGCTTTATATTTTACCGTTTACATTCAGATATAACAGGGCTTACCAAAGTGTGTTAAAATACCTTTTTTTTGTTGTTAACGGGGTAGCCCTGGCCGCCAATATAATAGATTTATTCTATTTTGATTTTATTCTGAAGCGATCGACAGCTGATGTGTTTCATTGGGCTACAGAGGGAAATATCCTTTTACTTTTCAAACAATTTTTCATTGACTATTTTATTGGAATACTTATCTGGCTTGGTTTGATCTTTCTTTTAGTGTTTTTTTATAATAAAATCAGACTCAGAAAACCTGAGTCGCTTCGAAGATGGGTATATTATTCAACAGGGGTATTTTTTTTATTAATAACGATGTATCTGTCAGTAATTGGAATGCGCGGCAGTTTTGTTCATTCCTTCAGGCCAATTACCCTTGGGAATGCAGGCAAATATACTGAAAAGCCTCTTGAAATGTCTATAGTTCTGAACACACCTTTTGCTATCATTCGAACTCTTGATAAGCAGCCCCTGTATGAAAAAAAATATTTCAGCAGTGAACAGCTTGAAAAAATTTATTCTCCAATAAAAGATCCGGACAACTCAGAACAATTCAGGAGACTCAATGTAGTGATATTTGTTTTGGAAAGCTTTGGCAAAGAATATATTGGAGCTTTAAACAAGGATCTGGAGGGAGGAAAGTATTCCGGCTATACTCCTTTTCTGGATTCACTAATAGGTGAAAGCAAAACATTTTCCCGCAGTTTTGCTAATGGCCGAAAATCAATTGATGCATTACCTTCGGTTGTTGCAAGCATTCCATCTTTGGTGCAACCATATGTGACATCGAAATATGCAGCTAACCGGATAACCGGCCTTGCAGCTTTACTTGGGGAAATGGGTTATCAGACAGCCTTTTTCCATGGTGCTCCTAATGGAAGTATGGGATTTGAAGCTTTTATGAAAGTGGCAGGTTATAATAAATATTATGGAATGAATGAATATGGTAATTCAAAAGATTATGATGGAATTTGGGGTATTTGGGATGAAGAATTCTTCCAGTTCTTTGCAAAGGAACTTAATGGTTTTGAGGAGCCATTTCATGCTACAATATTTTCAATTTCATCTCATCATCCTTTCATTGTGCCGGAAAGGCACGAAGGAAAATTCAGAGAGGGGCCACTTGAAATACATATACCGGTTCAATATTCTGATATGGCCTTAAAACGATTTTTTGAAAAAGCCTCCCGGATGCCCTGGTACGAAAACACTTTGTTTGTAATTACTGCCGATCATGCTAATCAATCTAATTTTAATGTCTATAAAACAATTGTTGGAAATTTTTCAATTCCTATTATTTTTTTCAGACCCTCAGGAGATCCAAATCTGACAGGGATAGATACTACCGTAGTTCAGCAAATCGATATAATGCCTACGATCCTTGGCTATCTGAATTATCCGGAAAATTATTTTGCATTTGGAAATGACATATTCGATAATGAAGCCCATCATTTTGTTGTTAGTTACACAAATAATACCTTTCATTTGATTTTGGGTGATTACATATTAATGTTTAGAGACGATAAAACTGTCGGATTGTATAATTATTTTTCTGACAAATTATTAACCGAAGATATTACTGGAACTAATTTTGAAATTCAGAATGAAATGGAGATAATTATGAAAGCTTTTATTCAGCAATATAATCATCGAATGATAGGAAACAAACTCTATAGTGAGTAAAGTTGGTAAATCTGCTGGCAATTTTTTATCGAAATTTCTTTATTAATCTGAATCCTGTATCTGATAAATTTCAAATGAAATCTATTATGAATACAAGAATTAGACTATTGGCAATCATCGTTTTATTAAATTTTTCCTTTATTAATAAAATAAATGCCCAAAAGAATGAAACCATGTCGGAAATGGGTAAGATTAGAATTGCATCCTGCCAATTTCCTGTTTCACCAGATATATTAAGTAATTTACAATGGATAGAAAAACAAATGATTGAGGCCAAATTAAAAAAGGCAGATATTGTCCATTTCCCTGAGTGTGCATTATCGGGGTACCCAGGTGTTGATATGAAGTCACTTGATAATTTTGACTGGACCTGCCTGCTTCAATCAACTGATTCCATTATGCAGTTAGCAAAAGATCTGGGAATATGGGTAATTCTTGGATCTATTCATCCTTTGAGTAAAGATAACAAACCTCACAATAGTTTATATGTAATTAATTCAGAAGGAAAAATAATTGACAGATACGATAAGCGTTTTTGTACTGGCGGCGATTTAAAGTATTTTTCACCTGGAGATCATTTTGTAATATTTGACATCAATGGTGTAAAATGCGGGTTACTTATTTGTTATGATATCAGATTTCCAGAGCTTTATCGAGAGTATAGTAAATTGGGAACTAATCTGATTTTCCAATCATTTTACAATGCCCGGCAAAAGAAAGGGAGCATCCACCCTATAATTATGCATATTACTGCGCAAGCCAGGGCTGCTACGAATTACTTTTATATGTCATTAACAAATTCTTCAGCTCCTGAGAGCTGGCCTTGTTATTTTATTACACCGGACGGACTTGTCCAAAATAAATCAGAACCGAATACGCCTGGTGTTTTATTTTCTGAAATTAATATTAACCGGCAATTTTATGATGCGAGCGGGAATAAATTCAGAAAAGAAGCCATCAATGGAAAATTAAATAGTGGTGAAGTTATTAATGACCCTCTTTCTGATAATAGAACCGACATAATATACAAAAATTTGTTAAAAAATCATTAATACTCTTTGTTTCATTGTAAACTCCTTTTTAAGAGACTGTTTAAATTTTATCCTTTTATTTTTTGCGATTATATAATAACCTCAGTTCGACGTAAGAATACAAACATAACATTCTAAATAACAAAACGATGGTTATTTATTGTAATTCTCCGAAGGAGTCTCCATAGGAGTCCTTTGGACCTTTGGACACTGGTCATATTTACCTGCCGGAACGAAGTGAACTAATGACACGATCCGCCGGCCGGCGGAGAGTCCCGCCTACGCAAGCTACGGACGGACAAGCAGCGAAGCTGAAGAAGGATGAACCCAGACATATAAAACTTATTATTCCTGAAACTCAAGCAATCCAAAGAATTGCGGTAAATGAAAATTTGGTTTGGAGAAATCTACAGGTGCCCATGTAAGCCAGTGAGGATGGGATGTTTCATCGGCACATTTATAAAAGTTTGCCCGCCAAACTGAACCGGCTTCAGGTTTCGTAAAAGAATGATAATTGCTTAAAACGGAGAAAGGAATCCTGTATTCAACAAGCCAGGTTGTTTCCTTATCGATCTCAGGATCAATGATTTCAGGAAGCGTGTGTGCTACGTCTATCTTCTGTATATGGTCTTCGCTAATTATTGCCCTGTCGGTCCGGGGCTTCATCTGATGATGAAATAACATAGTGCCCCCGCAATTCATCTCCAGATTAAAATATCCATTTTTAATATCGCCTCCGGGGGTGAAGAAGAACTCAACACAGCTATCACGATATACAGGATCCTGATTTTTATTATGTACCGCTTTCACATATCGGTCTTCAACCCTGAAAATAACATAAACAGCAAAATCGTCATAGGCCATTTTTGCTTGTGTAAATGGAATATAACCGGGTTTATCTCCCATATACTCTTTTAATTGGAGCGGTTCAATCTCACTCCAGGGCATCTTATCCCAAACTGCATTTATCTCAGGTGGGCTGCTTATTCTTTTCACCTCATACCTGGAAATTGCCTCTTTTTGATTCCCTGTTATCACCGGAATAACAATAAAAACAAATATTAAAAATGTATTCTTCATCCTGACTTCGTTTTATTTTCTGGTTAATATAGCATTTATAGTGAGTATTAACGCATCCGCAATTCTTTTTGATCCTAAATCTGAAGGATGGACTCCATCAACTGTGCATTCATGATAATCATCGCCTAAGACTTTTGAACCGTCAAGAAAGTAGATATTTTTATCACCATCAGCTTCTCTTTCATTCACCATATTTCTTTGAAAATCCCTAAGATCCACCAACGAACTATCTGCGGAACTACCAACAGGAGCGCTGGCATAACGGATTTTAGACATAATCAAAATTGGCGTATTCGCATGTTTTTCCCTTAGAATATCAACAAATGGGCCTAAAGTATTTTTAATGGTTTCCTTTGCATTAGCTTCATAATCCAGTATGATAAAGCTAACATCTGAAATTTGATTAATTAAATGAGCCAAAGCCGGCTCCCCTCTCCCATTTCCGGAAAACCCAATGTTTACAAACTGTACATCTAATTTGCGGCTGATTATATTGGAGTAGGCCATTCCCGGTCTGGAAACACATCCGCCCTGCGTGATGGAAGTTCCATAAATAACAAACTTACCTGATATTTTAAATGGGTTTGGTGCTTCAACCATAGCACCTTCATCCAAGCCAACCTGTACCGAATTCACTCCGTTATATAATGGAAAATTGATTGTAAAAGAACATACTTGATTTACATTTGAATTGAAAAGTTCAACCTGGTATCGGATTGTATCCTGTGGGAATCTGGCGGTCTTTATATACCTTTGTGTTCCGTTGTCTTCCATATATAAGTCAAATCCACTTTGCCCGGTTGCCGGCATATGATACATACCTGACTTCTCTCTGAGTTCCACCTTTATCCATATTTTTTTACTGTTGGTTCTGAACCTGATCTGACCTCCTGCTGTATGGTTTGCCAGATGATCAACTGCCTCCCTGATTTCCCAATCAGGGTGAACTGGCAACCTCCTGTAAACGCTATCCTGTGTTATCCATTCAAATCCCACCAGACCAAATGGTTCTTCTCTGGGATCAAACCAAATAATTCCATCTGAATCAGCCTTCTTTAAGACCAGGTTTGTATCTGTTCTTTTTGAAGCCGGAACCTGGGAAAAACCCATAATGCCAATGCCCAGAATCAAAATCAAGCATTGAGATACTTTAAGTTTCTTTACCATCATAAAGGTTTATTAATGTTTATCTGTAATATATCCGGATGTCCGAAAAAGTTTTGATATCATTCAGGTTAGTCCGGGGAAATTGTATGAGAGTTAATTTTTAACACCGTAATACATGAAATATAAAGAGGCTAACAACTTGACCGAATACACAAATATAATTATTTTTGAAAAATGAAAATAAATAGAGATCGTCAAGTAAACCTTCCAACAGTTATTTTAACTATTTTACGTGTATTAGTGGGGTGGCATTTTTTATACGAAGGGCTATCGAAACTCGCCTACCCGGGTTGGTCAAGTGCTGCCTATTTAATGGAATCAAAATGGCTTTTTTCAGGATTTTTCCATTGGATAATTTTCAATCCAACAGCTTTGGCAGTTACTGATTTTTTAAATATCTGGGGATTGATATTGATTGGCTTAGGTTTGTTTGTGGGCCTGTTTACAAGATTAGCCAGTATTTCAGGCATCCTGATGCTGCTTTTATATTACATAGCGAATCCTCCGTTTGTTGAGTCAAGCATACCCAGCCAGGGGCAATATTTCTTTGTCAACCTAAATTTAATTGAATCCGGAATTTTACTGGTATTTGCTTTATTGAAGAAAGATTACCTATGGAGCCTTGACCGTCTTTTCAAAGTTGTATTTCAACGGCAGAAGGAGAAAATATTTCCTCAGAAAGAAAACCATAAAAACCATGAATCGGGAATAAACACCAGGAGAGAGTTGATTAAAAATCTTGCTTCAATACCAATACTAGGGATTGCATTTTTTGGAATGGCAAAAAGGTACAGCTGGTTAAGTTTTGAGGAAAATAATTTAGAAAAGATCGATGCCACAACCAGAGCTACGGTTATGAGTGCGAAAATCAGGGATATAAGCGAACTGAAAGGAAAAGTTCCAAAAGGTAAAATCAAACATGTCGAGATGAGCAGAATTATTCCGGGAGGGAACCTGGTTGCAGGTTTTGCCCATGCACGTGACCTGATTTATGTGTCAAATATGATTAAAAACTACTTTACTGATGAGAAAGTGATTGAAACCCTTTGGCTATATGAAGCCTGTGGCATTAATACCACCATTATGAGAACTGATGAACAATCCATCAGAATACTGGAAAAATATAAAAAAAGAGGTGGTAAAATCCAGTGGCTGGCACAGACATATCCGCAAAATGATGACTTTGCCAACATTCAGATGGCGATTGATGCCGGGGCTGTCGGAGCATTTGTGATGGGAGGCATTGCTGATGAACTGGTTTATGAGAATCGTTTGGAATATCTCGCAAAGCCAATCGAATTTATCAGAAGTCAGGGTTTAATAGCCGGAACAGCAGGTCATGCGATCCAGGTACCAATGGCATGTGTCGAAAATGGGATTGAATCTGATTTTTTCATGAAAACCTTTCATCACGACAAATATTGGTCAGCCCATCCATCTGAAAACCGAAATGAATTTATGCATGACCTTAATCATAGCATTCTGGATCGAAATCAATTTCATGATAATATTTGGTGCGCTTCGTCTGAGGATGTGGCTGCTTTTTTTAAAAACTGTAAAACGCCCTGGATTGGCTATAAAGTGCTTGCTGCAGGAGCCATTAGCCCTGAAGATGGATTTAAATACGCATTTGAAAATGGTACAGACTTTATTTGCGTAGGAATGTTTGATTTCCAGGTGATCCCTAATGCCAATATTGTTTACAACATATTAAATTCCAATTTAAACAGGGAAAGAAGCTGGTTTGCATAACATTGATTACAGGAAGAGTAACTAAATTAATTTAATAATGAAAAATCTACTTTTAAAATGTGGTCTTTGTTTTATTCTTATTGCTTCAATTCTGGCTTGTAGTTCTGTTCAACATGCGGATACCACACAAAGCACTAACACAAGTGATATTCTGGCCGTTAAGAATTTGCCACCTCAGCCGGGTGAAGATAGCTGGCATTTCATTGAAGACCTGAAAGCACCAATGTGGACAAAGCATCCCTGGGGAACCGCCTGTCCCGGTCCGCAATACGCTGATTTGTCTGGTGGCATCCATCTGAAAGTCGTATTTACGGACTCGAAGGGGCGGCTCGAAACCGCTTACGATGACTTGCGCTGTTTCCTTGCCGCCGGGGGGGTATCAAGCGACAACGGTAACTATACGATCGAGATTGCAACGGCACAGGATCTTTATGGTGAGGCCTTCCGGCTGGAGATTGGGACAAAGTCCTGTCGCCTCCTTGCAGGTGACATCGAGGGTATACGACGTGGTATCTTCCACATCGAGGATGAAATGCTGAGCCAGAATGGTCCCTTCCTACCGTTGGGAACAATAGAAAGATATCCCTTCATTAAACGTAGGATTTCGCGGTGCTTCTTTGGTCCTATTAAGCGTCCCCCAAAAATGCGTGACGAGTTGATGGACGACGTGAATTACTATCCTGATCAGTACCTGAATCGCCTGGCACACGAAGGGGTCAATGGCTTGTGGCTGACTGTTGAGTTCCGCGACCTCGTTTCGACCACTTTCACACCGGAAGCCGGGAAGGATGCCGAGAAACGCCTGGCCAAGCTACGACGCACGGTAGCGCAGTGCCTGCGCTACGGAATCCGTATGTACATCTTCACTATCGAACCACGCGCCTGGGGTGCGAACAACCAAGTCCCGGAGCGTTACCCAGAGTTGGCTGGTGCTCCTTATTACGGTGGAAGGCGTTGTTTTTGTCCCAGCAGCGAAACTGCTCGGAAATATCTCTATGAATCGGTTAATACCATCTTCAAGGCGGTGCCGGAGCTGGGCGGGTTGATCAACATCACGCACGGTGAGCGGCCGACAACCTGCCTGAGTGCGTTAAGTGCGATCACCGCTGTCGAGGAAGGCTACATTGACTGTCCCCAGTGTTCGCAGAAAGCTCCCTGGGAGATTTTATATGCATCCTTGTCTGCAATGGAACGAGGCATGCACGATGTTGCTCCCAATGCCGAATTGATCAGTTGGCTCTACATGCCTCAGACCAAGGGTGTATTTCGTGATGGTCTGGCCGATTGGGTTTACGAGATTCCCGCTCACACTCCTGAGGGGGTAACTCTGCAGTTCAATTTTGAGTCAGGTGTACGCAGAACTGAATTCGGGAAGGAACTCGTGGGTGGTGACTATTGGATATCGACCCCCGGTCCAAGCTCGAGGTTTGAGTGCATTGCAGAGGTCGCACGGGAGAACGGGACACTGGTATCGGCAAAAATCCAAACCGCCTGTTCGCACGAAGTGGCTACTGTTCCCTACGTACCGGTACCATCGCTTCTTTACCGGAAATTCTCCGAAATGCGACGCTTGAATGTCTCACACACGATGCTGTGCTGGTATTTCGGCAACTATCCGGGACTAATGAACAAGGCAGCCGGCGAGCTGTCATTCGAGCCCTTTCCTGAAGACGAGGACACCTTTTTGTACCGGCTTGCCTCAATCTACTGGAGAGAGAATGATGTATTCAAGGTTGTTGAGGCATGGAAACACTTCAGTGAAGGTTATGAGAACTTTCCGCTCACCAATTTGTTCCAATATTACGGACCGATGCACGACGGTCCTGTTTGGCCACTGTTGCTGAAACCCATGGACGCACCCCTGTCACCGACTTGGCTTCTG
The DNA here is from genome assembly GCA_030613125.1 of Bacteroidota bacterium. Lineage (GTDB taxonomy): Bacteria > Bacteroidota > Bacteroidia > Bacteroidales > VadinHA17 > JAUWMO01. The sequence continues at coordinate 12,550 of JAUWMO010000048.1, forward strand.
GGCTCCACTACCACACGTAAACCATGGCCACCAAGCGGAGACCGAATCGGTGAATGTATCATGGATGTGTTGACTCTAAAAGAAACGGTAGAGCTTGCCCGGCGCATGAGTATAGCTTGGGACCGTGGTGTAACGATACTGAATGGATTGGAGTCTCGCTATAACGATGAGCCGGAAAGGGTTTTGGACATCGGTGTGGCACAGGCCCTCGGCATCCAGTTTCGTAGTGGATATAATATTCTTCGTTTTTATCTCCAGCGTGAAAAAATGTTGCGCATGGAAGGAATGGAGCGTCTGGACATCCTGAGAAAGTTGAGCGACATTGTCCGCGAGGAACTGGACCTGGATGAACAGCTGTTACCGCTGTGCGAGCGAGATTCGCGCCTTGGCTTTCATTCAGAGGCGGAAGGCTATAAGTACTTCCAGGAAAAGATACAATGGCGCATACAGCAACTACAAAACGTACTTGCCAACGATGTGCCGGAGCTGGAACAACTGATCCGTGATGGAAAACCCCTGTTCCCCGAGTACACGGGTAAAGAGCAGATCGGGCCTGTGGCTTACTGCGTGTCCTCTGACGGTTCCCTATGGTCGAACCCTCAACTCAACACCTCCCCGGGTCTGCGCTGGCAGTCTTGCGGCTATAGTTCGGACGAGTCAGCGGTGCAGTGGGCAGCAAGTTACGATGAAGATGCCTTATACGTGATGGTATTGGATTCGGTAGCTGTAGAGCGTTTCTCGTCAGCGTCCCCGGTCTCAAGCGTGCTGGTCAAGGTTGAGCCGCAGCGTCTCTGGCCCTGCAAGCATTTTATTTTCATCCCGGGAGCTGAAAAACGGGCGGAACTACCCGACAAGGTCAGCCCGCAGAGTGCTGAGGGGCGTGTCGTCACGGGACCCAACACTTGGCGTGTCGTCGTGCGCATTCCTTTCGAGAGCATCGGGCTGAGTGCAGAAGGCTTGCACCCTGTTCGGGTTGATGTGCGGGTTAAAAAGAGGGCGGGCGGAACCTGTTCCTGGCGCCCACATAATCCGACCACGCCACGGCTTCGCCTGGGAAAGGATAATCCTGCCGATCTCGGTTGGCTGTTATTCGAAACCCGTCAACCAAGTGTTGGATATTAAAGTTTTTCTTATGGTAATTTTATCAATCCCACATATATGGACTAATATGAAAAATATTTTTTTTTATAAATGGTTGTTTGTCTTGGTATCACTACTGATCTGGACAAATATCAATGCGCAATATGTGTCGCCTGCCGGAAATAAGAATACAAAAACGGATTTTACCTGGCCTGAAGGTAAAAAGATGGCGATCAGCCTCACATTTGATGATGCCAGATTGACCCAGATTGATAAGGGGATACCCCTACTGGATAAGTACAATGTGAAAGGCACTTTTTATCTGTCCCCGGAATATTTGGTAGAGAGAGTGGAAGGCTGGAAGAAAGCGGCCGGTAATGGTCATGAAATTGGTAATCATTCGCTTGTTCATCCGTGTACCGGAAATTTCAGTTGGGCCCGTAACAAAGCAATAGAGAATTATACACTCATAGATATGGGCAGGGAACTGGATTCGGCGAATCAGTTAATAGAAAAAACACTTGGCGTCAAGCCTTTATCTTTTGCATATCCTTGTGGTCATACATATGTTGGACGGTCACTACAAACCCGTAGTTATGTCCCTCTTGTAGCAGCACGTTTTGAGACGGGCCGCACCTGGATGGATGAAGGCCCAAATGATCCGACGTTTTGTGACCTGGCACAACTAACCGGTATGGAGTTGGATGGAAAATCTTTTCAACATGTTAAATCTTTAATAGAAGCCGCAAAAGCCAAAGGAAGTTGGTTATTATTGGCAGGGCATGAGATGGATGAAGGTGGATTTCAAACAACCTATCTCTCGACACTTGATTCCATTTGCCGATACGCTCTCGACCCTGAAAATGAAATCTGGATTGATAACGTAAAAAATATTGGCGACTATGTGAGGGAAAAACGTGGGATTCCCATACACCCGGAAATGCTACCCTACCAGGATCCATCTTTGCCGGCAGAACGTCGTATCGATGACCTGATATCGAGAATGACGCTTTCCGAAAAAATAGGCCAGTTAAATATGCCCTGTGTTTACCATTCTGAACTTGGTGAAACACCGGAAGAAAAACTGGAAGGATGTAAGAAATTTACAGAAGGAACTTTTATAGATGGGATTGGGCCTGGTGGTGGTTTTTTTACCCTGGCAAACCATACGCTTTTTGAAGGGCCTGAGCAACAAGCAA
>JAUWMO010000382.1 GCA_030613125.1 Bacteroidota bacterium
AAGGTTGCCCAGCATGGTCACCAGATGGAAAAACCATTGCTTACAAAAAAAATGGTGAAATCTGGTTTGCCCCGACTAATGGAGATGAAACAAAAATGATATTAAAAAATGGAGGATGCCCTCAATGGTCGCCTGATTGTAAGTGGTTGTTTCATTCAAATTGGGAAAACAAACATCTTTATTCACTGGATGGTAATAAAAACCTCAGGTTTACCGCCCCCAAACAAGTTGGTGATTTTATCGGGTTCTCACCCAACGCGAAAAAAATGCTTTTATATCGTTCATCATATGATAATAAATGGGGAGTAAAAGTGGTTTCAATATCCGGTGGACCTTCATTTACCCCTGCGTTAAGCAGTGCAGTTTACGGTTCTCAGTGGTCTGTCGACAGCAAACTCATATTAGCACAGAGCGAAGATGAGAAAGGCGATATCCTTTATAAAACACTACCATTAACAGGTGAAAATCCTGCAAGAGTCAGAATTAATGTAAATATTAATGGAACACCATTTCCATTCATTGCTTCGCCTGATTTGACACAGCTTGCTTTCTCGGTTAAACGGGAAGACAGTAAAAAAGATTTATACATTGTCCCGTTTTCGATGCTGGAAGCCAGGACAACCGGCCCCGCCCGTTTGATTTTTGATGGGTGGTCCGGAGGGGCATACAATGTTAATTTCTCCTGGTCACCTGAAGGAACCAAAGTGGCCTTGATTCAGGATGGAGACATCTGGATAATTCCTTTAGAAGGTGGAAACCCGTTACAAATTACAAATACTCCTGAAGGAGAACGATGGGTTAGCTGGTCTCCTGATGGAAAAATGATTTCATATATTATTCCGTCAAAACAAATCGGAATACTTTATACCATACCTGCAAGTGGAGGAATTCCCAAGATAGTATTCAACGTTAACAATGCATCAACATGGTCGCCTGACAGTAAAAGCAAAACAATCATTTCAAATAATAAATTGTTATTTGTTTCATTGGATGGGGATATAATAAAGTCCATTGATATTCCAAAAGAATTAAGAACTGAAAATTCTTCTGATCTCCAGTACAATCATGATGGAAAACACCTTGCTTTTATTTGCAATAATGAAGACGAAACCTATATTATTACTTATTCTTTTGAAGATGATGAATTTACACGACTAGCTTTTGAAGTTCTTGATGATTATAAATATGGATTAAACTGGTCTCCTGATGGAAAGTGGCTTTCATACCTTACTTACGAAGAAGAAAAAGTACGCCCGGAAGGGATACTTTGGGAAGCAGATTTTGAGGAGATTGTGGAGAAATTACAGTAATAAGTTTTTTCATATCTGACATAACCAAACCGCTCCCTTATCAAATCAAGGGAGGGATACAGCTTTTTAATCATTGTATCCCCTATTTTTTCCTGTTTTGTGCAAGAGAGAAATCATGAAATTATAAACACCTGATAAACTGATTGTTGCTATACTAAATATGTGAAATTAATTACGTTATTTATCACGTTATTTATCACGTTATTATGTGGGTCTGTTAATATTTATGTAAATGTTCTCTCTGTAGAGCCTGACATTTATGCTTTTGACTGTAAATGTATGGGGCTGAAGTCCTGATTTTTTTTATTCGATTGCAACATTTCACAATATAATTTTACATATTTTTACAATTATTTAATTGGTTTTTACTCTGAAAATTAATATATTAGGATATGTTTGAATTTCTTAAACATATCACCCCTAAAACAAAAATCCTCTTCCTTGCTTTTATTTTAATTTTGTTTCCAGGTGCCATCATCAGCTATCTGAGTTTACAGTCAATCAATCAAAAAGCAGAAAACCTCAGAACAAAGTACAGTGGTACAGTTAGCTTAGTGCGGGATAAACTGGAGAGCGAAGTTTTCCAGCTTGAAACAAATCTACGGAACAGTGTCATCGAATTATTCCCTGAACCTGACAATGCTGCTGACCTGAAAATATGGCTCAGGAATATAGAATCAGAAAATCCGGCTTTCAAACATCTGTTCCTGGTCAATGTTGATGGAGGACTGATCTCTTCCTCAGTTTCATTTGGATGGAAGAAAATACCAGGATCCCAGCTTTTAATAAATCCGCAAATGGCAGTCAATTTTAATATGGCGGAAAAAACCGAATTTATAAAGAAAGACTTTATCGGTGCAATCGGACTTTACAAGAAGGCGCTGGTATCTACAGTATCTTTTCAGGAACGCGCTCTGCTTCTGTCGCGGATTGGGCGCTGCTATTTTAAAACAGGGAAGTATAAAAAAGGAATTAACGAATACAAAAAGATCCTGGGGTTGGGAAACGATGAAATAACCATAGGATTGGTCCCCGCTTCGATAGTTGCGCTCTCTCAGATTGCCGATGGCTATGAGGCATTGAAAGATTATAAAGAACAATATAATGTTTTACTCGAACTCTATCAAAGATTGCTTAACCATCCGTGGGACCTCACTGGAGGTGAATACCTCTACTATCTTAAGTCTGCCAGTGAAGAAATACGAAAACTTGAAACTTCGGATATCAATATTAACTCTACTGAGAGGAACATTGAGGACTTGAAAATCAGGGAAAACAAGCTCCTTGAACAAATTAGGTTTATTGAGCTCATTAATCAAAATATTTTACCCGAAATAGAGTCTGAGCTCAGGCACGGATCACCTTCTGAATTACA
>JAUWMO010000263.1 GCA_030613125.1 Bacteroidota bacterium
ACCAAATAATAACTGGCATTACAACCATAAACTCAGACCTTTGGCAAGGGCATTACGAAGGAATATGACAAAAGCAGAAGCATGTTTATGTAAATATGCCCTTCATGCCAGGGAAACCATGGGGTATCCCTTTACAAGACAAAGATCTGTTTTGTCATATATTGTTGATTTTATGTATAAGGAGTTATGTTTGACGATTGAGGTAGATGGAGTTACTCATCTGGATGAGGAGGTAATTGAAAAAGATAGAATAAAACAGAGGAATTTGGAGGAGGCCGGTTTTCATTTGTTACGATTCAGGGATGAAGAGGTTTTGAATCGGATAGATCAGGTGATCTTGGAAATTGAGAAATGTATTAAAGAAATATTAGTCAATTAATTCCACCCCCTTTAAATTCCCCCGCCAGCGGGGGATACATTTATGTATAAATTTGTCCGGGCTACTGTTATGGGATGGTCTTGTAGATCGATCCTCCCAGATCGATTAACGAACCGGGAGGTTCGTTTTACTTTTCCAACGCTGCCAGTACCTTCGGACTCCTGAAGGTCCACGATTCACGATTCACTACTCACGATTCCACTATCTTTGGTTGATCGTAAATACTCTGAAGGTGAAACACTGTACAATTTTTTAAAACATCTGGCAAAATAGGAAAGGTTATTGAATCCAACCTCATAGGTAACTTCAGCAACATTACCATAACCTTGTTCCAACAACCTGGCTGCCCGTTTTAATCTTATTGTTCGTATAAATTCAGTTGCAGACTGGTCAACCAGTGCCCTGAGTTTGCGGAATAGCTGGCTGCGGCTCATACCTATTTCATCCTGAAAAGTGGCAGCATCAAACTCAAAGTCTCCCATATGATCTTCGATAATTCCGATTGCACGGTTCAGGAATTTCTCATCGACAGAGGTAATGGCAATATCTTTGGGTTCAAGTGTTACTTCCCGGCTGAAGCGCTCCCTGAGTTTTTTTCGCTGCCCGATCAGATTTTTTACCCGGGCAATTAGTTCTTTGATATTAAATGGTTTGATAACATAATCATCTGCCCCTGTTTCCAGTCCTTCAATTTTGCTCTCCCCATTTGCTTTGGCTGTTAGCATGATTACCGGAATGTGGCTGGTCCGTTCATCTGTTTTTAATCTGTTGCACATCTCCACCCCATCCATTTTTGGCATCATCAGGTCGGTGATGACAAGATCAGGTATTGAATCAAGGCTTTTTTCCAAACCCTGTTCCCCATCTGCTGCCTCAATAATCCGGAACTCCTCCTGCAAATTCTCAAAAATATGTGCCCGGACATCGGAATTATCTTCAGCAACCAGCAGGATTGGCTTTTCTTCAGGTAAACTTTGTCCGGTTTCTTCTGGGGAATACCTTTCTTCAATTTCTATCAATTCCGGCAAAGGAAGGTTTATTCTCTTCTTTTCCTCTTTCAGGATTACATACTCATTTTCCTTCAGATGGGACTTGCCAACCGGGATTGTCACTGTAAAGCAACTTCCTTTTCCTGGTTCACTTTCCACTTTGATATTTCCATGATGAAGTACAACCAGTTCCCTGGTTAAAGAAAGCCCGATACCGGTTCCTCCCCCTTCCTTCTGTTCTTCTACCTGGTAAAACCGGTCAAAGATCTTTTCAAACTGTTCCGGTGGAATTCCCCTTCCGGTGTCACTGACTGAGACTTCGAGTTCAGATGATTTCATTTTACCACTTTTTTCCTTAAAAACAACCTGACAATTAACCAACCCGTCTTCATGAGTGAATCTAAATGCATTCGAAAGCAGGTTGGTTATTATTTTTTCAAGCTTGTCGATATCATAATAAGTACGTAAAGGTTTTTCAGGCAACTTATACTTGAATTTTACCTGTTTTTTTTCAGCCAGTGGAGCAAAGCCGGTGATCAGGATTTTTAACTCATGAACCGGGTTACCTTCGGTTAATTCCAGTTTCATATTGCCTGCATCAAATTTTGAAAGATCCATCAACTGATTGATCAGTCCAAGCAGGCGCAGGGCATTACGGTGCATTCTTTCAACCTTCCTGCGTTCCTGATCTTCCATTTCCTCATCAGAGATCATATTTTCAAGTGGACCAAGGATCAGTGTTAGTGGCGTCCTGAACTCGTGAGAAATATTATTGAAGAACCTGGTCTTTAATTGGTCCATCTCCATTATCTGAAGGTTTTTCTGTTCCAGTTGTGCCGTCCTTTCTTTCACTTTATTCTCAAGATTTAAACGCAGTCCTTCCAGTTCGGTAACCGAACTATATGCACGAAGACTTGCCAAAACAAGGGTGAACAATTTAAAAGAGGTCAGTTCTGTTTTGGTCTTATAATCATTGATATCATAGGATACGATTATTTCCCTTTCGGGAGCATAACCGGGATAACCTGTCCTGAGAACGATCTGGGCAAATTTATTGCCCAATTTATCGCGTATATACTTCACAAGTTCCAACCCTGCGGTATTGGTTTCCATGACCACATCAAGGAGAATAACAGCTATATCCGGATTATTCCTGAGAATTTCATGCGATTCCTTTCCGGAATAAGCATCCAAAAATTCTATCTCCTTTCCCTGGTAGGTAAATCCCTTTAGTGCCATGCGGGTCACTGAATGGATATCTTCCTCATCGTCCACAACAAGTATCTTCCATCGTTCACCCGGTTTTTCCTCTCCTGCCACCTCTCCAACTGCCTCATCCTTTGGTTCCTCCTCAAACAAATTTTTTTCATCATCCGTAATGGGCTTATTATCAAATAATTCATCAGGGTTTTCTATTACCATAGGTCTTCAGGTTTTTTTGTAGAGATCATATCTATATAAAATTAAGTCTACAGTCCACAATCTACAGTCTACAATCCGCAATCTACAGTCTACAGTCTGCAGTCTGCAGTCCACAATCAGTCTATGCCTCAGTTCATCATTCATAGCTCAGTGAGACTCATATTTCACGAGCTTGCGAGGTGAAATATGTAAGTCGAACTAGTCCCGATAGCTCGCAAAGCGATGCCTTTGGCAGAAGCGTATCGGGGTTCTCTGTTCATCCTTCATAGTTCATACTCACCCCCTCCCGTACACACCAGGCTTGCACACTCCCCCTCTCTACCGGTAGAGAGGGGGATGTCCGACAAAGGAGGACAGGGGGAGAGTCAGATATATTTCATGATTTTCTGTTTAACTTTTTGTCAACCTATTTCAGGGTTTGTCTTGTCCTAATATATGTCTACAGGTGAAACATAAAATATAAAATTCGAAATTCGAAATCTCTAAATCTTTCTCCCAGTCTCTAAGTCTCTTGGTCTCCCTTTCACTCCATCACCCAATATCTTCTTCGCTCTTACGCTTGCTTTGTCTAAAATGACGAACCGCCCGCCCGACCGAAGTCCTGCCCGAATGATTGGTCAGGCGGGCATTCGGGCAGGGAGCTTCGTCTTACTTGCCCTTCGGACTCAATTAACCCCGACTCTTCCAGGTCCTTCGGACTCTTGAAGGTCGTACATCGTTCATCCATTCACAATTCACTAATTCTTTCCTTACATCTTTATTCACAAAACCAATATATCATCAATCTGTTCAATATCACCCCTCCATTCATCATATTTGTTTTCCAATAGTATCTTCTGCTCCTGCATTGGTTTATGATGGATATCGATTAATAGTTGTTTAAAATATTTTGATCGGAATGTTTTTCTTTTGGGCCCTCCCAGTTGATCCAGGTATCCATCGGAGAACATATATATATTATCATTTTCTTTAAAACTTATTTCTTTTTGGCCAAATGATGATTCTGTACTGTCATATATCCCAATTGGCAAATTGTCACCTTTAAATTCTATCAATTCGTTTTCCCGGATCAGATACAATGGACGAAAAGCTCCTGAATACTGTAATTTCTTTGTTTCAAAATCAATCATACAGAGTGCTATCTCCATTCCGTCTTTTGCTTCAAAATCTTTTCCGGTTTGATGAAGTGATTTTATTACCTGGCTGCGAAGCTGATTTAAGATCTCATCTGTTCTGATAGTATCCGCTTTATTCACTATTTCGTTTAAAAAGGCAACCCCAAGAATACTCATAAATGCACCGGGAACCCCGTGGCCGGTACAATCAGCCACAGCAATAATTATCTTATTGTTTTTTTGGGCTAACCAGTAATAATCACCACTTACTATATCCCTGGGTTTGTTTATTATAAAATATGATGGTAAATGTCGGTCCAGATCTTCATTTAAAGGCAATAATGCATTCTGTATTCGTCTTGCATAGTATATACTGTCGGTAATTGTTTGGTTTTTCTTTTCAATTTCTCTGGTTCTTGCTTTAACCTTTTCTTCCAATGATTGCCTGTAGCTCTCAATCTCCGTTATCGATGCATAGGAACGAATAGATGCCTGTACCGAAGTAAAAAGTTTGAGGGCAGTTAATTCTGTTTTTGTTTTATAGTCGTTGATCTCATAAGAAGTGATCACATCCCTTTCAGGGGCCTGGCCAGGATGACCGGTCCTCAGGATAATCTGAGTAAAAGAGTTACCCAGATCCTTCCGTATATATTTTACAAGGTCCAGACCGGCATTATTGGTTTCCATTACTACGTCGAGAAGAATAAGGGCAATATCCGCATGACTTTTCAGAATTGGAATTGATTCCTGTGCTGAATAAGCATCAAAGAATTCAATTGTTCTTCCCAGAAAGGTATAAGGCTTTATTACCATTTTAGTTACGGCATGAACATCCTCCTCATCATCCACTATCAGTATCTTCCAGGTTTCCAAAGGTGCAGAAGATTCCTGTTTTTCCTGTTTTTCCTCTTTATCATCAACAGTTTCTTCATCCTTGAAGAGTTTTTCACTTTCATGCTCTTTAACAACTTCTTTCTCAAATAATTCGTCGGGGTTTTCTTTCTCCATAATAAAATTGGTTTTATTGAAGCCAGATGTAAGTTAACGTCAATTCTGTTTAAGATTAATAGTTAAATATTTTAAAAATAATATATTACATCATCCCTGTTGTTTTTAGTATTAATCAAAATTAGACCTAATATTCA
>JAUWMO010000212.1 GCA_030613125.1 Bacteroidota bacterium
CAAATAATACAATGGCATCGGAGGGCGGAGCATTATTTTCTCCCGGAAGGATCATTTTTGGTCTCCTTGACCAATCCTCAGTATCTTTAGGTTCCTGAGTAAATGCAAAGGGAGTAACAATCAGGATAGATATTATCAGTGAGAAGATTTTATTTTTCATCATATTTCCAGTTTAAGAGTTATTAATCTGCAGATAACCGTTCAAGGGCATAGCTTGCCATTTCCTCAGTATTTTTGTTTTTTTTCAGTTCTTTCAAAACAGGTATACATTTATCAGATCCCATCCAACTTAATTCCTTCATTAAATAGTTTTTACTATCAGAAGTAGCTTCAGAATTCAGGAGTTCAATCATTTTTTCCTCATATTTCAATAACATCTTTGGCGAGTTACTGTCTTTACGGATTCTTTGGGTAAGATCAGCAAGGTATTTGCGACTTTTCCCAACTTTATAACTACTGGCTTTTACCATGAGTTCATCCAATGTAAGGGGTCTGAAGTCAGGCCATTTCACTACACTGGCAGAGTTGGGTAAATTATCAGGAAGATCGAGGGTTACATTACCTGTAGCTGCCCATTCCGCACCTCGCTGAAGTGTGGTAATAAAACCTGCACATTCCATTGCAGGTGTTTCGTCCTCTCCTCCAGCATGTCCTAAGACTGTGTGAAAAATTCTTCCTTCCCCGTAGCCTATTGTAAACAGTACCGGTTCATGCCGGCCATCGCCTCCGGTAGCAGTATCAGAATAGGCAGTTGCAAGAACATGCAAGTTAGTTGCCGGACCTCTTAATAATCCATATAGCTCATCCCTGGCATGCATCCAGCTTTCAGGAAGTCCTTTTGTGACAGGATGTTCTTTATCACGGTTAACAACCAGAAAAGCATGTTGTTCTCCATGATCTCCACCCCGGCCAGGACTGTTATTCCTGATAATTTCACCATTTTCCCAGTAAACATATGGTCCTGAAGATTCATCACGATTACCCCATCCGCCCAGGCCGATAATTTCATTGAACTCTTTCCAGTCAGGGAAAGGATTATTAGCTGCATGATAAACTACCACGCCACCTCCACCTTTAACATATTCTACAAAATTATTTTTTGTCTGATCGGGCCAGGAATCTCCATTATAATCAAGAACTATAACATTATATTTTTTGAAAGATGGAAGAAATCCTGACATATCTTCTCCCTGAGCCGGACTAATTAAAATATCAGTCTTAAATATTCCGGAAATATATAGTATGTCCTTAAGAAGAACAGAACTTTTTTCCCAGTTGTGATTGTTTTGCCCGGTTATAATCAATGCGCGGTTTTTTCCAATAGGTTCACAGGAAATAAATTGAATTAGAAGGAGAATACTGACAAATAATCCGGAAAAAGATTTGAGTCTGGATGATATTTTTATTTTTTTCACTTGTTTATATTTTAATTTTAATTAGAAAGCCACCTTCTTAGAGGGTGGATTTTTACTTATACATTTAAATCCCATGGTTTTTTGTAAGGCCAGGATAACAACCTGTTGGCATAGTCGCTGTTTGTAAACATCTCTTTTTCAAGATCCCAGAATAGTTTCTGTCCGGTTAGCATTGCTATCTCACCCAGTAATCCAACACTAATTGAACGGTGAGCAATTTCAGCCGGTGTTATGGTCTCTTTTCTTGATTTTACGCAGTCGAGGAAATTTTGCCAGTGGTCTATACTTTTGTATAATTTTATATCTCCGTCTCCGATTTTTTCATTAAGGATCTCAGGATATTCTGCTGTAAGTCCACTCCTGTCTACATTCAACCAGCCTTTTTCACCGTACCATGTCGCTCCCATACCCTGAGGGAGGCGGCTGCGGTTGGCGACTCGCATTGTTAAGCCATTCTCATATTTACAGGTGAAGTCATATTCAACCGGAACATTAAATATCCCTTCAAGTGGATATACTCCTTTTCCTTCAATTTCAACCGGTCCGGATCTATCCAGTCCAAGACCCCAGTGGGCAATATCCACGTGGTGTCCGGCCCAGTCAGTTAACTGTCCACCTGAATAATCAAGAATCCATCTCCAGTCCCAATGGCAAACACCACGATATGAACGTGCAGGTGCCGGCCCTAACCAAAAATCCCAGTCCAGACCATCCGGAACCGGCATTACAGGGGGAGTTCCGATAGATTCCCTCCCATCCGGCAGGCCGACTTCTACATATGTGATTTCTCCAAGTTTTCCATTACGGATCAGTTCACAGGCATAGTGAAAATGTGCTACTGAACGCTGCCAGCTACCAGTCTGCCAAATAATTTTGTTTTTTTCAACTGCATCAACAATGGCCCTGCATTCTTTGATTGATCTTGCAAGAGGTTTTTCGCCATAAATATCAATGCCCTTGTTTGCAACTGCAATAGAAATGATTGCGTGCCAGTGATCGGGTAATCCAATACATACGGCATCAAGTTCCTCATTTTCAAGGAATTCTCTGAAGTCAGAATATTGTCTGCAATCAGAATTCTTATATGTTTGATTAACAAGCAGCCTTGCCTTTTCGCTACGTTTCAGGTCAACATCACATACAGCGACATACCGGACTTCATTTTTTTTAAGGGAATTTATCATATTGCCGGTTCCCATACTGCCTACACCAATTGCTCCCATAACAATCCTGTCACTTGGGGGAACATGTCCGTCTTTGCCTAATGCTGAAGCAGGTATTATACTGGGTAATACTGTAACTCCAAATACTGCGGTTGCAGCCTTTCTTAAAAACCTTCTGCGGTTTGTTTTGTTTTTTGAATCCAAGATTTTAAATTTTATTAGTTATTAAATTTTAACAGGTGTTCCGGGAATTGGAACTTCAAATAATTTATCTACATCGCTCATATTATACTCAGTGGGTCCTAACTGTTGCTCTGAGTTCATAATCTCATCCCAGGTAATTTTTTTCCCTGTATATGCTGCTTCCCTTCCCATAATTGCCGTCAGGTTAGAATATGCAGTTTGTTCTGCCTCATTTACATACTGACTGTTCCTGATAGCAGCTACAAGGTGAATATGTTCCTGAATATAAGAAGAAGCATTTTCCGGGTTTTCTATCTCACCCTTTTCATTTTTCGGATACTCATATTCCCATATTAAGGAACCATTAAGATCAAAAATTTTATTTATGCAATTGGAATAGCCTTTAGTCCCGACAACCACTTCACCAACCCCGTCTGCGCAACTGTCTATTTGACGGCACATACTGTGTGAACTCAAACCATTTCCATAGTCGAAATCAATACTGAAGAAATCATATTGGTTACCGGTAACTCTTCTGTGCCTGCCACCATAACCTATTGCAGTAAGCGGATGTTTCCCGGCAAACCAATTTATAATATCAATATTATGTATATGCGTATCGAGAATGTGATCACCACTTAGCCAGGTAAAATTATTCCAGTTATGTAACATGTATTCCATATCAGACCATCCTTCCTGCCGTGTACGAAACCAAACGTGAGACTGGTTCCAATATGCTTTTGCACCTACAATCTGACCGATAATGCCATTGGCAATCTGCTTATAGGTTTCAATATAATCTTTCTGGTGTCTTCTTTGAGTACCTGTAATAACGCACAACCCCAATGCTTCTGCCCGTTTTGCAGTACTTAATATTGACCGGATCCCAACAGGATCAACTGCCACTGGTTTTTCCATGAAAACATGTTTTTTGGCCTGTATAGCTGCTTTAAACTGCTCTGGTCTGAAATGTGGTGGTGTGGCGAGTAAAACAACATCGATATCGGTTTCCAATAATTTTTGATACGCATCGAATCCAACAAAGCAATTCTCTTCCGGGATTTCGATATCATATTTCTTAAATCTATCCCTGCATGTATCAATTTTATCCTTAAAGACATCAGCTAAGGCTGTCACTTCAAGATTTGGCCCGGCACCTAAAAAATTAAACGCAGCGCCTGTCCCTCTGTGGCCAGCTCCGATCAAACCGGCTTTAAGTTTTGGTCCGTCAGGAGCATGATCTAACATGGGAGGCAGACCCAGTTCTTCATGAGATTTTTTCTTGTTGCAGGAGGACAAAACAGATCCGAGGCCAATTGTCCCAATTGCACCTGCAATAGCTGCTTTTCCAATAAATTCGCGCCTGCTGAAATTGTTTTCTTTTTTATTCACTAGAATAAATTTTAATTAAACAACTGTAAAGGTGATAATTATATTCTTTATTTTAAACTTATCATTTCTGTTTCCGTGGAACCTTCATAAAATTTACTCATTTTTGTTGTTTTGGTTTTGCAGGATGAGGGTTTCATAAGTGAAAATATTTATTATTCTATCATTCCATATCATCTTCATTATATTCGCAGACAACCCTGAAACCCACATGAACACAGTCGGAATACCACCAGATGCTTTTTGGTATTTGCGGGTCTGTAACCAACCATTCTTTAGTTTTTGTAAAATCACGTGATGCACATCTAACATATGCAGCGTCACTGTTAAATGAACCTCCCCGAATTACATGCTCGGTCCCTTCTGAAGGCCCTTCAGGATCAATAGTCATCGCTTCATACGAAGAATAGGGGTCTGTAGAATACCAATCCTGACAAAATTCACTTACATTCCCAAGCATATTTAAAAGTCCGAAGGGATTTGGTTGAACTTGGGCAGGATGGTGAGGTCTTCCATTACTGTTTTCTGAATAAATTACATAAGAATTTATATTTGTAGTGTCGGGTCCGAAGATCTTATTTATGAATTTATTTCTTGAAAAATCTTTTGGACTACCTTCGAAGAAATATGGTCCGGTGGTACCAGCTCTGCATGCGTACTCCCACTCAGCTTCAGTAGGTAACCGGTAATGTTTACCGGTAACACCGGAGAGCCATTTACAGTAAGTTTCAGCAGCATGAAATGATATTGTTATTGCAGCCTCTTTTGTTTTTCCCCACCCCTGGTCTGGTGCACCCCAGGGTGGTGTTGGCCCTGAAATAGCATCTACCTCATCTTTACCTGAAATTTTACCTGGTTCTTTTCGCCCTTCTGAAGATGTTTTATTAAAAAATGCCAGATATTCAATCCAGCTTACTTCGGCTTTACCCATCCAGAATCTGCTGATCTCAATCATTTTTTTTGGTCCTTCATCAGGTTTTTTGAAAGGTTCGGATTCAGGACTACCGATCTCGAATTTTCCTCCCGGAATTACTACCATTTCAAATGATACTGTTGTTCCTGGTATTTTTTCAGTAAAATTTTCAAATTTATCCACCATAGCCGGCTCTGTGAAAACTTCTTTATTGATTTCAACTTTTTCCCCAAACTCTATGTTTTGGGCATGTAATTCCAATTCATTGTAGTGTCCAACAAACAAATGACAATTCAAACATCCCAGGTCTGACTGGTGCTGAGTGTAATAAAGATGAGCATCATCGCCTTCTGTTGAAAGAGAGGTAGGGAACAAATTCTGATGGCATTTCAAACAGCTCTCGTTGTAAGTAAATTTTTCAGCGTTTTTCAGTGTTGACTTAATTTCCCAATTGATATTTTCAGGATCTTTAAATAACTCACCGTAGATGTCCTTAATACCATGTTTGATTTTTGCACCTAAATGGCCTTTACCTTTTGGGGGCAAATGGCAATCGACACAATGAACAATTACTCCTGAACTGTTATCATAATGGACTGACCGTTTCCATAACTGATTAGCCTGAGGATGAGAATGGCACGACATGCAGTAATTATCTGTAGAAGTGTATTTTATTCCCTGGTCTGCAAAAAAAACAAGAAATAATCCGGTTAATATTCCAATAATAAGAACGGGCCAGAATGATCTCTTTTTTTTTAATTTGAATTTTGCAAACTTCATAGGAAATACCTGATAAAAATATTAAAATGTCACAAACTTCATGACATATCGTTAAGTAAAGCGCAAATATAATTTCATCCTTTTTATAAATTCATTAAATGGAAAAAGAAAATTCCGGGATACCTTTATTTAGAATTATTTTATTCTTATTGGGAGTCAGGTTACCCACCTCTTGAGGCGATAAATATGTGAAATTTTGGGCCTTAATCAGGTATCAATATAGTAATAAGCAATACGATGAATTTAAGTTGCATTTTCGAAGCAACTTTGGA
>JAUWMO010000124.1 GCA_030613125.1 Bacteroidota bacterium
GTAAAGTACCAGTACCGCAGATCCCTGCTCAAAAATCATATTTTAAGCATGTGATTTACATCATAAAAGAAAATCGTACATATGATCAGGTCTTTGGCGATATGCCTCAGGGCAATGGCGATATAAATCTTGTACACTTTGGTCGTGATGTTACTCCCAATCATCATAAACTGGCAGAAACATTTATTCTGATGGACAATTATTATTGCAGCGGCATTTTAAGCGCTGACGGGCATCAATGGACTGATGAAGCATATGTAACCGATTACATTGAAAAATTTTTCGGTGACTTTACCCGCAGTTACCCTTACGATGGTGATGACGCATTGGCATATGCCAGTTCAGGTTTTATATGGGATAATGTGCTGAAAAACGGATTGACATTCCGTGATTATGGTGAATTTGTTGATGCTATTATAGAGCCTAAAGATGCGACGTTTTTGGATATTTATCAGGATTTTCAGAATGGCACCAATAAGATAAAAATACGCGCTGAAGCAAATCTTGAACAGCTTGAACCTTATTTATGCCAGACCTTTGTAGGGTTCCCAAATAAAATACCTGACGTGTACCGGGCAGCGGAGTTCATAAAGGAATTAAAGGAATTCGAAAAGAACAATGATTTCCCTAATTTTATTATAATGCTTTTGCCCAACGATCACACATCAGGCACCAAACCTGGTTTGCCAACCCCCCGGGCAGCCGTAGCTGATAATGACCTGGCTCTGGGACAAATTGTCGAAGCTATAAGCAATAGTATATTTTGGAAAGAGACCTGCATTTTTGTAACCGAAGATGATCCTCAGGCAGGTTTGGATCATGTAGACGGACACCGTACAGTGGGATTAGTCATCAGTCCGTATACAAAACGCGGCAAGGTTATTTCAACCTATTACTCACAAATTAATATGGTACGCACCATTGAGAATATTCTTGGTATTCCTCCGATGAATCAGTTTGATCTTGCTGCTGAACCCATGACAGATTGTTTTACGGACAAACCTGATTTTACTCCATATAAAGCATTGCCGAATAACATTCCTCTTGACGAATTGAATCCACCTCTGGAAGCTTTAAAAGGAGAATCACTCTATTGGGCACAAAAGTCGCTGGAACAAGATCTTGATGATTTAGATCGAATTGATGAAGATACATTTAATCGAATTATCTGGCATGCTGTTAAAGGATATGATATACCTTATCCAATATTATCACACAAAAAATAGATTTGCAATATGTCTACCTAAAGATTTAATATTGTGAGCCGGCCATATTTCGGATATCAAAGCAGCCCCAATGCCAGGGCAGCTTCTTCAGACAGCATACTTTTATCCCAGGGTGGATCGAAGGTAAGTTTCAGGTCCAGGTCTTTCACACCTTCAATTTCCTTAACCTTCTGATCTACCTCAGAAACAAGGTAATCTGCCATTGGGCAATTGGGTGCAGTAAGTGTCATTGTTATATGCACGATATTATCTTCTTCTACATTTATTTCATAAATCAATCCAAGATCATATAGATTCACCGGTATCTCCGGATCATAAATATTCTTAAGTACCTCAACAATCCTGGCTTCTATACCCAAAAACTCTTTTTCATTTTTCATTTCAAACCTCCTTACTGGCTTTTTGCAAAAAATGCCAGGGCATATAATTTCATCTGTTTTATCATTGCTAGTAATCCGTTGGCCCTGGCAGGACTTAAATTTTCCCTTAATCCAATCTGTTCAATAAAATAGAGGTCGGCATCTTTAACTTCATCCGGTTTTCTCCCTGATAGCACCCGGACGAGTAAGGCAATAATTCCCTTTGTAATAATAGCATCGCTGTCAGCAACATACCGGATAACATCATTATCCATTTCAGCATAAAGCCATACTTTCGACTGACAACCTTCTATCACATATTCATTTGTTTTGTATTTAGGGTCCAGTGGCGGCAAATCTTTGCTGATATCGATCAAATATTGGTATTTATCCATCCATTGATCAAAAATCCGGAATTCTTCAATGATCTCGTCCTGTGTTTCTTTTAGAGTCATATTATAAAATTTAATACCTAAACATTTGTTTTACTGGAACATCTGTTTTACTTTTATCAGCCCTTCATAAAGTCTGTCTATTTCTTCTTTAGTATTATAGAAAACCATTGAAGCCCTGACGGTTCCATCTATCCCAAAATATGTCATTACAGGTTGAGCGCAATGCGTGCCAGATCTGACAGCTATTCCCATCTTATCCAGAATCAAACCGGTATCTGAAGGATGGATCCCCTCCATTAAGAATGACAAAGTACTGATCTTATTTTTAGAGGTACCATAAAATTTTAATCCGTCAATTTTACTCATTTTTTCTGTTGCATACTCAAGCAATGTTTTTTCATATTCCGAGATGGTCTCCTTTCCAATTGATGTAATATAATCAAGGGCTTTCCCAAGACCAATTGCAGCAGGATAATTGGCTGTACCTGCTTCAAATTTTAAGGGAAGTTCAGCATAAGTTGTTTTATCAAAACTAACTGAAGACACCATATCACCTCCTCCCTGATAAGGAGGAAGTTTTTCAAGCCATTCTTCTTTTCCATAAAGGACTCCAATTCCATTGGGGCCATAAACCTTATGGCCTGAAAAAGCATAAAAATCACAATCAAGGTCCTGAACATCTATTTTGTCATGCTGTATTGCCTGAGCTCCATCAACCAAAACCGGAATATTCCTTTCATGGGCTTTTTCAATTATCTCCTTAACAGGGTTTATTGTTCCCAGAGCATTGGAAACATGATTCAGTGCTAATATTTTTGTTTGAGGTGTCATCAAAACATCCAGTTCATCCAGAATTAGTTCACCCCGATCATTCATGGGAATCACTTTAATTGTAGCTTTTTTTCTCTCAGCAAGCAGTTGCCATGGAACGATGTTAGAATGGTGCTCAATAGCCGTTATCAATATTTCGTCGCCCTCACTTATATATGCTTCACCAAAAGATGATGCAATTGTGTTTATCGAACCGGTAGTGCCACCAGTAAAGATAATTTCCTCTCTCTTTGCAGCATTAATAAAATATTGGACAACCGAACGGGCATTTTCGTATTCCTCTGTCATTTGAATACTCAATTGATGCATGCCACGATGTACGCTACTATTTACAGTGGAATAAAGATGTATAAGGGTATCAATAACTATTTGAGGTTTATGGGTTGTAGCGCCATTATCAAAATATACGAGAGGGTACCCGTAAATCTCCTGGTTCAGGGCAGGAAAATCTTCTCTTATTTTTTGTACATTCAACATAGCAAAAATTAAAAGACTATGAGCTAATAATTGCACAGTTATCACATTTTGCCAATTCTCCTCTCAATCGTTTATATACAAGTTCAGCAATCCCGTCTTTTAAAGCATCAATATGTATCCTGTTTATTACTTCATGTGCAAATCCATACATCATCATCAATCTGGCATTTTTCTCAGAAATACCTCTGCTCTGCAGGTAAAACATTGCTTCTTCATCAATTTGGCCAACTGTGGCGCCATGTGAGCATTTAACATCATCGGCATAGATCTCAAGCTGTGGTTTTGTATTCATTCGTGCCTCTTCGGTAAGCAGGATATTATTGTTTCTTTGAAATGCTTCAGTTAATTGAGCATCCCGCCTTACCAGGATACGTCCGCTAAAAGTACCATTAGCACGATCGTCTAATACTCCTTTATAAAGTTGTTCACTCCGGCAGTTTGAAAAAGCATGATCCACAAATATAAAATTGTCAATGGTCTGGTCTTTATCTGTAAGGTATAGTCCATTTGAATAGTTTTCCGATCCCTTCCCATTTAATTTTACGTAATGATTGTTTCTGATTATCCCTCCATGTAAGGATATTGAATTTGTATCTACACGGCTTCCCTTTTCCTGATTGATAAAATGATAATTTATGTGCGAAGAATCGTTATGTTCATTTTGAATCAAGGTAAAATCATATCTGGAATTTTGTCCAACAAAAGTTTCAGTAACAGAATTTGTAAATGATTTCTTCTTCGACAGGGCATGATCACAAATTACCAGCTTAATGTGTGCATTTTCACCTAAAATGACCAGATTTCTTGGTTGTATCATTAATTCCTTATTTGTCAGTATTAAATTCACAACCTGAATAGGTTTATCGAGAACCGTGTTATCCGGAACATATATAAAAAAACCATCCCTGGCCAGGGCAGTATTCAGGTTCACCAAGCCGTCATTACCCATTTCTGTTGACCGTGAAAAATATTGCCTGAATATGTCAGGCTTATCCTCCATAGCTTTCATCATGCTACCATATATTATTCCACCAGGCAACTCACTCAACTGTTGGGCCCCTCCATAGTAGAAACCATTTAGCAAAAAGATCATATGGGTTTTTAATGTAGGGATATCACAATTAAAAACATGCTTGATATTAAAATGTATAATTTCAGGAATAAACCGGTAATTGTAATTAAACTCAAACAGACTCTCTACTGAAAGATATTCATATTTTTCATCTTCTTTTCCGGGGAATCCTGTTTTGCTAAATGAATCTGCAGCAGCCAGTCTCACATCTTTCAAATAGGGAGAAATATTGCCATTAATCTTCTCAGAATAGTTAAAAAGATGGGCAAAATCGAATTTTTCCTCCCTATGTATTGATAATTCCTTCATTTATGATTATTTCTTTCAATTAACCGGATTAATTAATCTCTTTTTTAATCCACTCATATCCTTTCTCTTCAAGTTCAAGTGCAAGTTCTTTTCCGCCCGATTTTACTATCTTCCCATTGTACAACACATGAACTTTATCAGGAATTATGTAATCAAGCAATCTTTGATAATGTGTAATCACAATTGTTGCGTTCTTTGAAGTTTTTAACCTGTTAACACCATTTGCAACAATTTTAAGCGCATCTATATCCAGTCCTGAATCGGTTTCATCCAGAATGGACAGTTCCGGTTCCAGCATAGCCATTTGAAAAATTTCATTTTTCTTCTTCTCACCACCTGAAAAACCCTCATTTACAGACCTGTTGGTCAAGGCCGAGTCAATCTCTACCAGATTTTTCCTTTCTCTCATCATTTTCAGAAAATCTCCAGCAGAAAGAGGATCAAGACCTTTAGTTTTACGATGCTCATTTACAGCAGTTTTCATAAAATTAACCATACTCACACCCGGGATCTCAATAGGATACTGAAAACCCAAAAATATTCCTGCCAGCGATCTTTCTTCCGGTGATAACTTAAGTAAATCAACTCCTTTATAAGTTACTTCCCCTTTGGTAACTTTCACAAGGTCTCTTCCAACAAGAACAGAAGCAAGTGTGCTTTTTCCTGATCCGTTTGGGCCCATTATTGCATGCACTTCACCCGGCTGAACTTTTAGGTCAATACCTTTTAATATTTCTTTTCCATCAATGGTGGCAAACAAGTTTTTTATACTTAGCATATTTATTTATTTCTAAAGTAGTTAATTATTATCCCACACTTCCTTCAAGGGTGATCTGAAGGAGTTTCTGGGCCTCTACTGCAAATTCCATTGGTAATTTATTAAATACCTCTTTGGCATAACCATTAACGATCAGACCTATAGCATCTTCCGTGGATATACCTCTCTGATTGCAGTAGAATATCTGGTCTTCACCTATTTTTGATGTCGTTGCCTCATGCTCAATAATCGCATCAGGATTAACCACTTCAATATAAGGAAAGGTATGAGCACCACATTTATCGCCTAAAAGAAGAGAATCACACTGTGAAAAGTTTCTTGCATTTTTAGCATTTTTCATAATTTTTACCAATCCCCGATAGCTGTTGTTACTTCTTCCTGCAGATATGCCTTTTGAAACAACAGTACTTTTGGTATTTCTTCCAATATGAATCATTTTTGTTCCTGTGTCAGCCTGCTGAAAATTATTTGTTACAGCAACTGAATAAAATTCTCCAACGGAATTATTACCCTTCAGAATACATCCCGGGTACTTCCATGTTATAGCCGATCCGGTCTCCACCTGTGTCCATGAGATCTTTGAATAATCTCCCTTACAAATCCCCCTTTTTGTAACGAAGTTAAATATTCCTCCTTTTCCATCTTTATCACCCGGATACCAGTTTTGTACAGTTGAATATTTTACCTCAGCATTTGCTTCAGCTATGATCTCTACAATGGCAGCATGCAACTGGTTTTCATCACGTTGTGGTGCTGTACACCCTTCAAGGTAGCTAACATACGAACCCTCCTCCGCTACTATCAGTGTTCTTTCGAATTGTCCTGTGTTTGCAGCATTAATCCTAAAATAAGTTGATAACTCCATTGGGCATCTTATGCCTTTTGGAATATAACAAAACGAACCATCACTGAAAACAGCCGAATTAAGGGCCGCAAAATAATTATCGGAATACGGTACGACTGTTCCCATATATTTTTTTATAAGATCGGGGTGTTTCTGTACAGCTTCACTAAAAGAACAAAAAATAATTCCCAGCTCAGCAAGGGCCTCTTTAAATGTGGTTTTTACCGATACGCTATCCATAACAGCATCAACAGCAACTCCTGTCAGAATCTTTTGTTCGTCAAGAGGTATCCCAAGTTTATCAAAAGTCTTTTTCAGTTCAGGATCAACTTCATCAAGGCTTTTCAGTTTTGGATTTTGCTTTGGTGCAGCATAATAAATTATATCCTGATAATCAATTTTGGGAATCTTCAGGTGTGCCCATTCAGGCATTCTCATTTTCTTCCAATGATTATAGGCTTTCAATCGAAAATCAAGGAGAAAGTCAGGTTCATTTTTCTTCTTTGAAATAGTCCTTATCACATCCTCATTTAGACCTTTAGGTATGGCTTCAGTCTCAATATCGGTATAAAACCCGTATTTATAGTCCCCCTGAGTTACTTCATTTAATATTTTTTCTTGATCTTTTTCCATATTTTTGTAAATGAAAACCCAATTCTGCTTTAGATAAAAAACCTCATCTCAAACACTTATTGGTATTTAATCTAAATAAGAACAAAGATACAATTTTTTTCTTCATCACATATTAAATAAAAGTGTCGGAATAAATTAAGCATCTATTTTTATGAACCATGACAAAAGTGAAAAAACCGATCTGTCAACTCTTGGAGAATTCGGATTGATTGATCATCTGACAAAAGATATTAAATTAAAAAACAAAAGCTCAAAAAAAGGTGTGGGTGATGATGCAGCAGTTTTAAGATATAAAGAAAATGAGGTTATTGTTAGCACTGATCTGCTTTTAGAAGGAGTTCATTTCAATCTTGTGTATACCCCGTTAAAACATCTTGGATATAAAGCCGTAGTCGTTAACCTGTCTGATATTTATGCAATGAATTGTTTCCCCAGGCAAATAACTGTTTCTATTGGCATTTCGTCGAAATTCAGTCTTGAAGACATTGAACTTCTATATGATGGGATTAAACTTGCGTGTGAGAAATATGGTGTTGACCTTGTGGGAGGTGATACTTCTACCAGTGTGACAGGGTTAGTTATTAGTATTACCGCTATAGGTGAAACAAATAAAAGCAACATTGTTTACAGGAACAGTGCCAGAATCAATGACCTTATCTGTGTTTCCGGTGATCTGGGTGGTTCCTATCTTGGTCTCCAATTACTTGAAAGAGAAAGCAATATTTTTGAAGAAGGAACGGGTATTAGTCCTCATTTAGCTGGCTATGAATATATTATTGGTCGGCAGTTAAAGCCGGAAGCCAGAAAGGATATAATTGAAAAACTGTATGAAATGAATATCAAACCAACTTCAATGATTGATATATCTGATGGCCTTTCATCCGAGATCCTGCATATAACAACATCTTCAAAATGTGGATGCCATATTTATGCTGAAAGGATCCCGATAAGTGAGGAAGCAAACAGGATGGCGGAGGAGTTTGGAATTGATCCGTTGACCGCAGCTTTAAATGGTGGTGAAGATTATGAACTGCTTTTTACTGCTGATCTGAATCACCATGACATGCTTGAGAGTATGACTGATATACATATTATTGGGCATATTGTGGATGAAAACAAGGGGAAGAAATTTATCAATCCTGATGGAACGGCAATAGATATTAAAGCTCAGGGTTGGGCACACTCTTAATTTTATACTGAATTCATTTTTCTCCGAAACCTGATTGTGTCTTATTTACAGTAACTCCTGATAATTTACTGCCAGGATACTACGTATTTTTACTGGCGCTGTTATGATATATAGAGCTTATTTATTTTAGAAAAAATAGTCCCATGATCAGAATTATATGCCCTCACACAAACCATGTTTTCGTCGCGCCACAAGCGTGCCTGGTTACTTTTTATTCACAAAGTATCAATTTTAAAAAGTGTTTCCCGATCTTCAGGACTGGCTATGAGCTTGATGCATTCAGTTTTCTATACAATTCCTATGATGCGGAAAAATCAAAAGCTAAACACTGCAATTCAAAATAATTGCGTATGAATAAATAAAGGATATTCATGAAATTATAAATTGCTTCGAAGAAGCAAAGTGGGCGAGCAGGTCAAAACGCCGGGGCCTTGGGGGCCAGCACTATGAAATAATGGCGGAGTACTGCCCGATTAAAACAGTTGAGTACACATTAAACAGGATTTCACAGGACGAGTGGGTAAAGGCCAGCGATCGTTTTGACAAGATTTTTGTTTACTTTTCATCGATTGGAAAAGTAAAGGCCAGTCCGGCCTGAGGACAAAAAGTTATTATTTTCTTAAGATGCGTTTATTAGAACATAGTAATTTTACTACGTAGTAAACTGGCTTTGTTCTAATTTAAAAAACATTAAAAATATTGTAGTAAATTTGATTCATTTTCGTTTTGCAATCCTTTTATTAATAGATATGAACAGAACGTGTCCCCCTTGAGAGGGTATCCGCCTGACGGAAAGGGATGGAAAGGAAGCTTTAAAGAAAGGATGACCGAACAACATTAAAAAAGATGCAAATACATGGAGCCTGCAGGGCCAAATAACAACTGGCATTATAATAAAACCCTTCGACCTTTAGCAAAAGCTTTACGAAATAACATGACTAAAGCAGAGGCCTGTCTGTGGAAATATGCACTACGGGCCGGACAGATGAATGGATTCTCATTTACCAGGTAAAGACCCGTATTAGATTATATAGCTGACTTTATGTGTAAGGAATTATGTTTGGTAATTGAAGTGAATGGACTAACACATTTGGATAATGAGATCATAGATAGGGACAAAATAAAGGAAAGAGACTTAAAAGAAGCAGGGTTTCATTTGATACGATTCAGGGATGAAGAAATACTAAATCGGATAGATTTGGTT
Organism: Bacteroidota bacterium; assembly: GCA_030613125.1. Lineage (GTDB taxonomy): Bacteria > Bacteroidota > Bacteroidia > Bacteroidales > VadinHA17 > JAUWMO01. The sequence continues at coordinate 9,318 of JAUWMO010000124.1, forward strand.
ATTCTTAAGATTCAGAATTTTATAGATAATATAGGGTTATAAGAACTCCACCCCC
>JAUWMO010000160.1 GCA_030613125.1 Bacteroidota bacterium
GCCCAGTCTTCAGATTGCCGACTGGCGACTGTGGACTGCCGACTTTAGACTGAAGATTACCGACTTTAAAATGCAAAGTATAATGAAATTAGCCATTATCAAGCCATAGACATTGAACTTAGCGCAGTGATTTCATAGCTTGTCCCGATTTTCGGGAAACGAAGTGAGTAAATTTCGATACGTATTAAATAACCATGTTAACACGAAGAATTATTCCGTGCCTCGATGTAATGAATGGCCGTACAGTGAAAGGAGTTAATTTTATGAATCTTCGGGATGCCGGAGATGCAGTTGAACTGGCATGTAAATATCGCGATGAAGGAGCTGACGAACTTATATTCCTTGATATTACAGCCACTCATGAAAAACGTAAAACCCTTGCTGAACTGGTTAAAAAGATCGCAAAAAACATAAATATTCCATTTACTGTTGGAGGTGGGATCACAAGCACCGAAGACGTTAAAGTAATGCTATATTCAGGTGCAGACAAAATAACCATTAACTCAGCTGCTGTCAGGGATCCGGATATTATTAATGAGTTAGCTGAAAAATTTGGAAGTCAGTGTATTGTTGTAGCAATTGATGCTAAGAAAATAAACGGGGTTTGGAAAGTCTACCTGAACGGGGGAAGAATACCTACAGAGATTGAGTTGATGGATTGGGCATTGGATGTGGATGCCAGAGGAGCCGGGGAAATTATGTTTACCTCAATGAACCATGATGGTACGAAAAAAGGTTTCGCTAATGAAGCTTTACGCCAAATGACCAGAAAAGTTGGCATCCCTGTAATTGCCAGTGGGGGGGCCGGTAATATGAAACATTTTTATGATGCTTTTACACTGGGAAATGCTGATGCAGCACTTGCTGCAAGTGTTTTTCATTACAGGAAAATTACAATATCTGAACTGAAGAAATATTTGAAAGAAAAAGGAATTATGGTGCGGACTTAGTTTTTTAATCCAAAATTGTAATAGTTAATGGACAAGCTAATTAATAAAAAGATGGAAGTGAATTTTGATAAGACTAGCGGCCTGGTACCTGCTATAATACAGGATAATATTACCAATAAAGTATTAATGCTGGGATATATGAACCAGGAAGCATTTGAGAAAACCCTTAAGGATGGAATTGTAACTTTTTTTAGCAGATCAAAAAAACGCCTTTGGGTCAAAGGGGAAACCAGTGGGAATTATCTTAAATTAGTAAGTATTAAAACAGATTGTGATAAGGACACATTGTTGGTAAAGGTGAATCCCACCGGCCCGGTTTGTCATACAGGAACAGACACTTGTTGGGGCGAAGAGAACAAATCCGATCAGGTTTTGTTTTTAAAGGAACTTGAGAAAGTAATTCAGGACCGTAAGGAAAATCCAACCGAACAGTCTTATACTGCAAGCTTGTTTGAAAAAGGATTGAAAAAAATAGGCCAGAAGCTTGGTGAGGAAGCGATTGAGCTCATTATTGAAGCAATCGATAATAAAAATGATCTGTTTCTGGAAGAAGCAGCAGATCTTCTATATCATTACCTGGTGCTATTGTCAGCCAAGGATATTTCCCTTAATGATGTGGTTGAGGTATTAAACAACAGGAGGGTGTAGCTTTGTCAAGCTTCCTTAATAATAAATGCATCCCAAAGTAAAAAATATTGTAGGCTATATCGGTTACACAAATGTTAATAAAGAAGTTTTCGCAGAGGACTTCCAACCCGTGGCAGAGGATCCTAAGAAAAATGAATTTTGCCACTAAAACACAAAGTCACAAAAACGCACAAAAAACTTTAAGTAAATTTAGGAGATATTTCGGCTACGCTCGGTATTAGAATTATTATAAGAAAGTTATAATTACCATAATGCTTTAGTGTAAATTTTGTGTTTTCGTGTTTTTGTGGCGAGAAAGACCATATAAAAAGACTTCAATTATGAATAAACTGACCAAAAAAATGAAATTCGAACCTTTATCAAGTGATATTGAATCAATCGGTAAACTAATAGTTGATTCAGCCTATACTGTTCATAAAAACTTAGGGCCGGGCTTGTTAGAGAAAGTCTATGAAATTTGTTTTTGTCATGAACTTGAAAAAAGAGGACTAAATTATAAGAGGCAACTCGATATTCCGGTAGTCTATGATGGGATAACATTCGATGAGGGTTTGCGACTTGATGTTATGGTTGAAGATAAGGTGATTTGTGAACTAAAAGCACTTGAATTAGTTAATCCTGTATGGGATGCACAAATATTAAGTCATTTAAAACTTACAGGAAAACGCCTGGGTTATTTGATTAACTTCAATGTTGTTAATATCGGGCAAGGAATAACAAGGTTTATTTTATAATATATCCTTCACCTGAGTAATTCATATATAATCTATAAACAAGATTCATGAACAGGAATGCCTGCCGGACAGGCAGGAAATAAAGCTCACCGGAGGTAATTGATTATGCTAAGAAAAAAAGAATTTTTGCCACTAAAACACAACGTCACTAAAACTCACAAAATACTTTAAGTAAAACTTAATAATATTTCCATTCCACAGGGAGGCATCTCCTTAAAATTGATCGACAAATGAATATTCGCTAAATAGTATGGAGATTTCTCAGTCACTTCGCTTCTTCGAAATGACAAATATGGTAATGTCATTCCGATCCGCAGGGAGGAATCTCCTTAAATAATGGTATTGAATCATTTATAAAGTCGAAATGACAAAAATGTTATTTTTATTACAAGCACTAATTAGAATTTGTTTAATTGAAGAAAACTTTTTATTTTTGCTGACCTAATGAACTATAAAAATAGAAATAACAGCTGGTGGGGTTGGTGGACCTGGATAAATATCCGGGACAGGTCGACTTTGCACTGTTAATTTTCTTGTTTAAGTAAATAATAGAATACAGTATACAGACCTCCCGGAAATCCAGGAGGTTTTTTATTGAATAAAACTTACAATGAAAACAATAAAACTAAAAATAAATAAAGAACTATTCCTTGCCGATACAACAACCCCAGTTGGACTGTATTTGAAGATGAGGGACGTATTTCCTAACTCATTCATGCTGGAAAGTTCTGATTATCATGGCAACAAAAACAAACATTCCTATATCTGTTTAGACCCTATAGCCAGTATCGAAGTTCAGAATGACCAGCTAACACTCAGGTATGGAAATGAGTCACAAAAATCAACAATTAAAAACAGGAGAGAGGTGATAACTGTTCTTAATTCCTTTATTCATTCTTTTGAAACAAGTGATACAATACCGGTAAACGGGATTTTCGGTTATACTTCCTATGACTCAATTAAATACTTTGAAACAATAAGGCTCGATCATAAAAACAAAATACCCGATCTCCATTATACCTGTTTCCGGTTCATCATTCAGTTTGATCATTTCAATAATACTCTTCTTCTTATTGAGAACCAGCCTGAAATGGATACATCAAAGATCGAATTTGTTAAAACCCTGATCAATATCAAAAGCTATCCACATTATAAATTTTCAGTTTCAGAAAAAGAGAGCTTTAATATTGGAGAAAAGGATTTTAAAGAAATGGTGTCAAAGTCTAAAAAGCACTGCAAGAGAGGAGATGTTTTTCAAATCGTACTTTCCCGGACTTTTAACAAGACCTTCAAAGGGGATGAATTCAATGTGTACAGAGCTTTGAGAGCCATAAATCCTTCACCCTATCTTTTTTATTTCGACTTTGGCAATTTCAGGATATTCGGTTCTTCTCCTGAAGCCCAATTAAAAGTGACGAATGGAAAGGCAATAATTAATCCGATAGCGGGAACATTTAAACGCACAGGCAATGATCAGGAAGATTATAGTTCTGCAGAAGAACTTCTAAAAGACCCAAAAGAGAATGCCGAGCATACCATGCTTGTTGATTTGGCAAGAAACGATCTGAGCCGTCATTGTAAAAATGTTAAAGTTACAAGTTATAAGGAAATTCAATTCTACAGCCATGTAATTCACCTTGTATCTGAAGTAGAGGGGGAGTTAAACGATCCTGGAAACCCAGTGTTGATATTCGCAGACACCTTTCCGGCCGGAACCTTATCGGGAGCTCCAAAATATAAGGCAATGGAACTTATTGACACCTATGAAAAGTCTGGCAGGGGGTTTTATGGAGGGGCTATCGGTTATTTCGGGTTTAATAATGAAGTAAATCATGCCATAACCATACGAAGTTTTTTAAGCATGAATAACACACTAACATATCAGGCTGGTGCAGGAATCGTTGCAGATTCACAAGAAAAAAACGAATTGCAGGAAGTAAACAATAAACTGGAAGCTTTAAAAAAAGCCATAACTATGGCAGAAAAAGTATAATTACAATGAGAAAAATACTTGTTTTTGACAATTATGATTCCTTTACATACAACCTTGTACATTGTATCAGGGAAATTGGATATTCAAATGTAGATGTGTACCGGAACGATGAGATCGCTCTGGAAGAAATCAACAAATATGATTTGATATTACTTTCACCAGGACCCGGACTTCCTGAAGAATCCGGAATTCTGAAAGAGTTGATCAGAACCTATTCAAAAACAAAAAAGATAATGGGAGTTTGTCTGGGACAACAGGCTATTGGAGAGGTATTTGGAGCTGATTTGATAAATCTTGATAAAGTGTATCATGGAGTTTCAACTTATGTGAACATTTTAGATAGTTCGGAGCCTCTTTTTAAAAAATTACCTGCGAGATTTAAAATTGGAAGATATCATAGTTGGGTGGTCGATCAAAAAAATTTCCCTGAATGCTTAAAAATTACCGCTGTTGATGAAGAAGAGCATGTCATGGCTTTAAGACACAGGGATTATGATGTATGCGGAGTCCAATTTCATCCTGAATCCATACTAACTGATTACGGCAAAGAAATTATTAATAACTGGTTAAATTATTGATCCTTATGAAAAGAATACTTAACCACTTACTTGATCATAAAATGCTATTAAGAGAGGAGGCGTATGATGTGCTTCTAAATATAGGGAAAGGCAATTACACAAATTCTCAGATAGCTGCCTTTCTGACTGTTTATTTGATGCGACCGGTGTCTGTAGATGAATTGGCAGGTTTCAGAGACGCCCTGCTCGACCTATGTTTTAGGATAGATCTTAAGGAATTTGACACCATAGACGTTTGTGGCACGGGAGGAGATGGAAAAAACACTTTTAATATTTCTACTTTAACTGCATTTGCGGTTGCCGGAGCAGGTTACAAAGTTGCAAAGCATGGAAATTATGCAGTTTCCTCAGCTTGTGGATCATCAAATGTATTAGAATATCTTGGGTGTAAATTTACAAACGATAATGATCAACTCAGGAAACAGATTGACAAAGCTGGTTTCTGTATGATACATGCGCCCTTGTTTCATCCGGCAATGAAAAATGTTGCTCCGGTAAGAAAAGAGTTGGGCGTTAAAACTTTTTTTAATATGCTTGGTCCCCTGGTAAATCCCAGTTTCCCCCAAAATCAGATCATAGGTGTTTTTAATATGGAGCTGGCCCGTATCTATAATTATCTGTTTCAGGAATCGGATAAAAACTATCGTATTCTGTATAGCCTGGATGGGTATGATGAGATTTCATTAACAAGCCCGTTTAAGGTTATTTCCAATAATTCAGAAAATTTACTCTTTCCGGAAGATATTGGTGCAGAGATGGTTGGACAGGAAGAGATATTCGGGGGAAATACCATTGAGGAAGCTGCCAAAATATTTCTTGAAATAATTAAAGGGGATGGCACACTGGCACAAAACAATGTTGTAGCAGCTAATGCAGCATTAGCCATTCAATGTTTTGAAAAAGAAAAATCCATATTTGATTGTTTTGAAATAGCAAAGGAATCTTTAACGTCAGGGAAAGCATACAGTTCCTTCAAGGCGCTGATAAACCAGAATTAAATGAATATTTTAAACAAAATAATAGCGCATAAAAGAAAGATCCTGGCAGAAAGGAAAATTTTATTTCCAACAAAACTATTGGAAGGAAGTACCTATTTTAACTCTGAGCCGGTGTCTCTTAAATATTCTATTGACATGAACCCCATACCCTGTATCATAGCAGAGTTTAAAAGAAAATCTCCTTCAAAGGGGATCATCAACAAAGATGCTGATATCATTGAAATTTCAAAAGGTTATATGAAGGCCGGTGCTACCGCGTTATCAGTGCTTACAGACACATATTATTTCATGGGGGAAAATGATGACCTGACAGCAGCCAGAAAACATAATGAAGGCCCCATACTCAGGAAAGATTTTTTTATTGATGAATACCAGGTCATTGAAGCAAAATCAATTGGGGCTGATGCGATCCTGCTTATTGCTGCTATTTTGACTAAGGATGAAATAAAAAAATTCACCGACCTGGCACATAGCTTAAACCTTGAAGTTTTACTGGAGATTCATGATGCCGGGGAGTTGATCAAAATGTATGATGAAGTGGATTTGGTAGGCATAAATAACAGAAACCTTAAAACATTTAAGGTCAGTCTTGATCATTCTGTAGAACTGGCCCATAAATTACCATCGGGTACCATAAAAATTGCAGAAAGCGGAATATCGGACCCGGCTAGTATAATAAAACTCCAGGCCTGTGGATTTAAAGGATTCCTGATAGGTGAAAGTTTTATGAGGGCGGCATCTCCTGCGCTTGAATGCAGGAAATACATAGAATTTATTCGTAAAGAATATGAAACTGAACAGATATGAAACTGAAAGTATGTGGAATGCGTGAACCAGGGAATATTGCTGATTTGATAAGAGTCAATCCCGATTATATAGGCATGATCTTTTACAGTAAGTCCCCCAGGTTCGTGAATTTGCCAAACATTAAGATTAAGGAGCATATCCTGAAGGTGGGTGTTTTTGTTAATGAAAGCATCCCTGATATATTAATCAAAGTTAAAAACTATAAACTGGACCTTGTGCAACTTCATGGTAATGAATCTGTGAATGTCTGCCATGATTTATTTAAAAAAAATATTAAAGTTATCAAGGCTTTTTCTGTGGATGGATCATTTGATTTTGAAAGACTTAATGAATTTGAACCGTACTGTGAACTGTTTCTGTTTGATGCCAGGGGAAAAACTCCGGGTGGAACCGGGAAACAATTTAACTGGGACCTTTTAAAGCACTACAGGGGGAACACAAACTATTTCCTTAGTGGTGGAATAGACCTGTGTGATGTATCTGCTTTATTTGAACACAGAGAAAAAGATAAGCGAATGACAGGTGTGGATATCAACAGTAAATTTGAAATCAGGCCAGCATATAAAGACATTGAAAAAATTAAAAAATTTAAAAAGCTTCTGATGAGTGAAAGAACATAGCTTCGCAAATTCACATAAGGCCAAGGCTGAGGCTAAGGAAGGTAATAGATTTAAGTAGTTTATACTTAATATAATCAGATGATAAAAAAAAAAATAAATAACTAAACAAAGAAACAGAAAAAGTATGCATGAAAAATAAGAAACAAGCCAATTGAATTCAATAGCTCCAATGCTGAATCCTTGGCTTAAGCATAAGGCTATGATGTGCAGTCAAATTCCTTAGCCTCAGCCTTTAA
>JAUWMO010000266.1 GCA_030613125.1 Bacteroidota bacterium
ATGTGCCACATAATCCTTTATCCTCTTTTGGTCCATATAGAGATACAACAAAATTAGGCTTATATGTATTGTGGACAATTGAATCAATAAGAATTACAGAAATTAATGGTGGTAAGCATCCAATGAACAGATTTCCATCACTACATCCTATTCTGGCAAAGAAAAATTCAGAAGGATTGGAATTAGTTTATGATAACAACTCTTTTCAGATTGCAGCTAAAGCCTATTATTACTGGTGGAACAAAATTATTCCATTTAGTAAATTAAAAAATATCGACCCATTAAATCAAACAAATTATAGATGGTTTTAGTTCATTGATTATAAGATTAAAATAATTGAACCTTTTCAAATTAATATAACAAAAGAAAAAAAATGAAAACTATAACATTATTTGCAATCCTATTTATTGCTATAACCAATATCGGTTGCCAAAAAGTTAAAACTGATGTTAATTCAGATGTTGAAAATTACATTTCTCTTTTAAAGTCCAATAGTTATGAATCAGAGTATTTACCTGACTTTATACCAGAACACATACCTGCATTAATGAAATACAGAAATGACACTCTGTTAATCAGTAATTATCCGCATAACCCTATATCGTCTTTTCACGGTTCTGATTACAAATTAGGGGTACTTGTTCTCTGGACAATTGAATCAATAAGAAAAACAGAAATTAGTGGTAAGAAGCATCCCATGAACAGATTCCCATCATTGAATCCAGTCCTTAAGTCAAGAGATTCAAATGAGCCCGGTCAGGATAATAATAATAGTTCTCTTGGAATTGCTGCAATGGCATATTATTCCTGGTGGAATACTATAATCCCATTTGAACAGCTAAAAAGCGTTGATCCGTTAGATCAGACAAACCTTAATTGGTTTTAATTCGTATTAATATAAAAAACAATAACCATGAGAATTATAATATCAATCAGTTTGATATTATTATTTACAAACTTTTCAGGTTGTGAAAAAGAAGATCCTTTGATCTCCGGGGAAGTTGAAGGCATTGTAAAAGACTATACAGGACTGGATGGTTGTGGTTTTATAATTGAACTTACCAACGGTGAGAAACTGGAACCGGCCCAAATGGCAGATACCGGATTTGTTTTTTATGACGGGCAGAGAGTCGTCCTCACTTATACTGAACTTACAGATATGGCAAGCATTTGTATGGTGGGTAAGATTGTGAGAATCGAAACGATCAGGGAAACAGGCTGCATGAAGATCCAACAATTAAACATTGGCTGCAGTTGGGACGATCTGCCTGATGATCCATTCGCCGTTAATTCTGTTACTATTAAGGACGATTGTCTCGAAATAAGCCTTTCATATGGGGGAGGATGTGAAGCTCATGTATTCACCATGTATCTAATGCCCAATCGTTGCGGAACGCCTCCGGTACCGCCACCTTCCCTTGTCTTATGTCATGAAAGCAATGGAGATATGTGTGAAGCCTATATTACTGAAACAGTCTCATTCAGCCTAACCACCCTTCAGTCACTCGGAGGAAATCCGATCACATTTAGTCTATCACTTAACTTTGATGGTTCTGATTTTTACAGAGAATTTACCTATAAATATTAATAGGGAGCTATTACCGGGTCATTTATGAAAACGATAATGACAAATAAGATTTCCGCTTTTTCCTGTTTTGTGCAAGAGGGAAATCATGAAATTATAAACACCTAATAAACAGACTATTATTATTTGAGAGTTGGTGGTTTTGGGTCATGCGTTGCACGAAACAGGAGCCCTCATGCTGTTTTGCTGCAAGACAATTCCACCCCCCACCTGCGGTGACCCCCTCATAGGGGGATATGCTATAATTAAGCTTTCCATTCCAAAGGTACTTGTCATACACAATCTCAAACCAGTATATATGTCCTAAGGGGGGAATAAAATTGTACCATACCTGAACTATATGAAAACGAATGGTCTACGAGTAGACAGCGCCATGCTTTCGCTTGCTGTTAAATGTATCCCAACCAAAGAATTCAGTGCGCTTTAGCGTACTTAGTATATGAACTAAGAATCTTCAAAGCCATATTCCCTTTTCCAATGAAAATATTCCTCAGTGAAGGTTTAATGCTTATGATGAGTACTCTGATTTTGGGTCATGCTTCGCACAAAACAGGTGAAAAAACAGGAGCCAATGATTTCCGCTTTTTAAATATTCAGTTAAATCATAGCCTGCTGAAAAATGTCACAAATTTTTCATGAGGGGCTGAAACACAGATCCTTGCATAGGCAGAAGCCTCCTCTTTCTTATCTTTTGTGAAAAAGCTTAATGAAACACTTCCTATATAATTATCAAGTAATTCCTGCTCTGACCTATTAACAATTACAAAAATCCCCATTGGGTCAGAATCTTTATAAAACTCCTCTGCAAGTATCCTGTGCTCTTTAAGAAATTTAATATTCAATTTAATGTCATGAACAGTTTTTAATCTGAAATCATCAACCGCTTTTCGACCTTCAGGTGATGTTAGCAACTCATAAACCAGTTCCTGTGCAAATCCATTAATTCCATTATTCGCATAAAGTATTCTTATACCCAGTTCTCTGTTAAACTCTTCATTCTGTGAATTCACAAACGCAAGTCTCTGACCGCTTAAACCAACCGATTTACTAAAACTTTCAACAATTATAACATTTTCCAATTCTGCCAGTTTGCTGAACATTGTATCCTCTCTTTCATAAAAAACCCTTCGGTACGGACTGTCAAAGATCACAATAGCCCCAGCATCATTAAGTTTATGTACTGTTTCTATTATTTCCTCATCTGCATATTTGTTTCCCACAGGATTATTCGGATCACATACAATAACTGCTGTATCAGATAGTGTGTCCGCTTCATTTTTCAGTTGCGGCAGATTTAAATAAGTTTCATTAGGCACCCTGCGAATAGTAGATATGTGAGCATAGGCGCCCCAGTAAAACTGAGGAAGTAATATTTTTGTCACATTAAGGGTTTGGAAAACAAGGTCTAGACCGCCCATTCCCCCTGCGGAGATAGTAAGATTTTCATTATTTGTTTTACCTTGAAAATAAACCTCATTTATAGCTCCTTTTAATTTGGGGAATCCTGAGTTTGGAGGATATACCTGTATGGTATTTGAGTTAAAATCAATTCGTTTTACAACCTCGGTAAGATCGATGTTGCATACAGCATTAATACCCCTGTTCAGGAATAAATATTCTTTACCTGATTTTTCACTAAGTTTCTTAATTTTTTCACCAATACCAACAATAGCAGAAAACCGGGCACCACTCTGATTTATTTTCATTTGAACATTATTATAGTAATAAAAAAAATTCTGAAATACTCCTGCAAAAGAAACAAAGCCTACAAGTGAATAACCTCATTATAAGCAGCAGCTGCAGCTTCCATTACCGCCTCTGACATAGTTGGATGAGGATGGACTGATTTGATCATTTCATAACCTGTGGTTTCTAATTTGCGGGCAACCACTATCTCCGCAATCATTTCTGTAACATTAGCACCAATCATGTGACCACCAAGCAATTCTCCGTATTTCGCATCAAAAATAAGTTTAACAAATCCGTCTTTATGCCCCGCAGCACTGGCTTTTCCTGAGGCTGTGAAAGGAAATTTTCCAACCTTAACGTCATAGCCCTTTTCAATGGCTTGTTTCTCATTAAGACCAACTGAAGCCACCTCAGGTGAACAATATGTGCAAGCAGGAATGTTCTCATAATCCAGCGACTGGGGTTTTTCTCCTGCTATCTTTTCCACACATATAATTCCTTCTGCTGAAGCAACATGTGCCAATGCCGGTCCATTAACAATATCCCCAATAGCATATACACCCTTAACATTTGTCTGATAATACTCATCCACTTTAACTTTCTCATCCTCAATCTCAATCCCCAATTCCTCTATTCCTATACCCTCCAGGTTTGGGGTAATTCCAATTGCAGATAATACCACTTCGGCTTCAATCACTTCTATCCCCTTCTTGGTCTTAACATTTACCTTGCACAAATCTCCCGAAGTATCAACCGACTCAACCGAGGAATTTGTCATAACTGTCATCTTTGCCTTCTTAAAAGATCTTTCAAGTTGTTTTGATACTTCCTCGTCTTCCAAAGGCACCACATTTGAAAGAAATTCAACAAGGGTTACTTTTGTACCCATTGTATTAAAAAACCAGGCAAACTCACTTCCAATAGCTCCTGAACCCACAACGACCATTGATTCAGGAAGTTTCTCCAGAGTCATTGCCTCACGGTATCCAATAATTTTTCTGTCATCTTGCTTCAGGTTTGGCAGTTCCTTTGATCTGGCTCCTGTTGCAATGATTATATGAGAGGCAGTATGTTTTTCTGCTTTCCCCTCCTCAGAAGTGACCTCAACCTCATTTGCTGAAACAAATTTTCCAAATCCGGAAATATGATCGATCTTATTTTTCTTAAATAAGAATTGAACTCCTTTGCTCATTCCTGCGGCAACATTTCTGCTTCGCTCAACGATTTTTTTCATATCGGGCTGAACCGTACCTTCCAGGGTAATACCATAATCAGCAGAATGATTGAGGTATTCAAACACCTGGGCACTTTTTATTAAGGCTTTTGTTGGTATACAGCCCCAGTTTAAGCATATTCCTCCCAATGATTCTTTTTCAACAACCCCAACCTTCATTCCCAGTTGGGAAGCCCGGATAGCAGCCACATAACCTCCAGGTCCACTACCTATTATTAACAGATCGTATTTCATGTTTCATATGTATTAAGTTTTATGTAAAGTTCTGTAAGTTAATTAATTGTTATCTGTTAATAGCTAAATTCTCTGGTACCTGTTACCTCACAAGTTAAATTAATTTTTAATGGTGTTCGGTGAGCCCTCATCCTTAGAAACATTATATCTTTATACATGCCCTTTTGCCTACCTGCCGGTCTCCGGCGGCCATAGCCTCTGGCAACGGCACGCAGGCAGGTTTTTGTACCTCAAAGTTTAACCAATTTAAGGATGAGGGGTTCATGTGTTTAAAGCTTTATTTAAAGTT
>JAUWMO010000236.1 GCA_030613125.1 Bacteroidota bacterium
TGCCATTGTTTAAAGTTCCGGTGGCCTTCTTTAGTACCGCAGATGCTGGGTACATTCTCTGCCAGTTTGACCAGGGACTCAACATTGGGCATATTTCCCATGCTTTCTAAGTTATAGATTACTAAACCGATATCGCCGACTTTATCGGCAAGTCGTTTCCAAAAATCACAATATTCATCATCGCTCAGAATCGGAGCTATAGGAACCATGTTAATGAGTGCCTGGGCGCCAGCTTTCCGTAGCTTTCTGCCAAGCCTGATTTGTCCTTCAAGAGAAAGAACTGTCCCGCCTACGACTAGATTAATCTTCGTTGGGGCAAGTATTTCTCCAGCAATTTCAGTCATGCGAACTTTTTCTTTCTCTTCAAGCGAAAAATATTCACCATTCGTTCCCGCCAGAATAACCCCGTCAATCTCAAACTCTGCCATGGTGTTCATCATTTTTCTGAACAAGCTCCATGATAGGCTGCCGCTTTTGTCAAAAGGTGTAGGTAAAACAGCATAGAGTCCTTTAAACGATTTTCTTGTCAGAAAAGCTTTCATAATATGTCCTTAAGTGTAAAATAAAACAGGGCTTCTGCTCTAAAAGTCTACGAAAACAAGATATCTTTTTTTATTGTTCAATGAAAACCCACTGTCTTAGACGGTGGTAATGTTATAAAGGCTCTGCCATTTTTTAGGTTTACCAATATAAAACTTCAATCATGCCTAAATATAGAATTATAATTATTCAAGACTTATCCAGGTTTAAAGCAGAAGCCCTAATTTATCTTGCGCCATTCTCTTTGTCTCTTCCGTTACAATCTATGGATTTGCCATCCAACACCAATTGCCGTCAAACCAGACACTTCTGTCAAGTAGCCGTAGTTGTTTTTCCGACGCCGGGAGTGCCATTGACTATGACAAGTTTTTTTTTCATGGAGTCATTTTATCAAGCATATATTCTACTGCCAGTATCTGTATAATATATCTGATTTGGCATATTATATGGAAAATAATAACCGGTTTAAGTATATATAAACTTACAATTTTTTTCAATAGCACCCGATAGCTCTTTTTTCCTTTAATAAACGAATAATCCACATTGGTTTTATAAATTCTGGATCTAAACAGGTTCTTCTTTATAAAATTCTTTATGAATTTTATTTACTGCCATAATATGGCAGTGCAACAGATTAGATTTGTTATTATACAATAAAACACATTATTATGAAAAAATCAGGATTTATTTTTTTAGTTTTTTTAATCTGGACATTTTACGCCTGTAATAAGAATGAATCTTCACTAAATGGAACAGGTAAATTAAAACTAACTATCATTCAGTCAGTTGAAGTTTATGAAGATGGAACAAGACTTAAATCCCTGCAAGCAACTGAAGATTTTAAAGTCATTATATATCGATCATCAGGGGATGAAGTTCTGGTTTATGAAAAAGCCTCTGATATGCCGGATGAAATAGAACTGGAATCCGGTGAATATTATGTGGTGGCGCATTCAGATAATCTGGTACCGGCGGCTTTTGACAATCCATATTATTATGGCAGATCAGAAGTTTTTACTATTGATCCTGAGGGTCAGGAATCAATTACAGTAAACTGTGAATTAGCCAATTGTATGGTTACAGTGGTTTATTCGCAAAATGTTTTGGACAACTTTTCCGAATGTGTCACCCTGGTGAGTACATCGGAAGGTTCACTTGCTTTTACAAAAAATGAAACCCGTGCCGGTTACTTTGATCTGAAACCAATTTCAATTGATGTTACACTAACTTATTTAACGGCTGGAGGTACAGCAACTAAAAATTTAACAGGTAATATTTCTGACCCGCAGCCGAAAAAGCATTATGAGATTCATATTGATGCTACTTTGAATTACGGAAAGGCCTCAATTTTGTTGAACATGGACGAAAATGTGACTACAGAAACCATATGGATTACTGAAACCCAAACAGGAGAAGTTAAGCCTGGCGATATCCTGATCACTGAGATCATGTATGATCCTGATGCTCTGTCAGATACCGAAGGGGAATGGTTTGAAATATATAATACCACCGATCATGATATAAACATTCAAAACCTGGTAATTAAGTGTAATGATAATTACTCCCATATAATTACTGAATCAATAAACCTGGCTCCGGATACATATTTTGTTCTGGCACGAAGTGAAGCGGCAACAACAGTTTTAAAATATGTATATGGCAGTTCCATTGTACTTACCAATTCCAGTGCAAACCTGATTCTGGCTAATTATGGAACAGATGGTTCCAATGGTTCGGAGATCGCAGGTGTACCCTATGATGAGGGAAACGGTTTCCCTGCCGGCACCGGAGCATCCATTCAGTTAAATCCCTTATATTACAATGTTTCTGATGCAAAAGCAGGTTCATCATGGTGCTTAAGTACAGCAAGTTTTGATACAGGTGATCTGGGAACACCAGGAGCTGCAAATACAGATTGTAACTAAAATCTATAAATAAAATAAAAGGTAATTCATTGCACTGCCCAATACAACTGCCTTATAGGGGACCATGTCGCTAATGCGATCCGTATAGCACGTCGGTACGCAGACCAGCTTTTATTCCTAAAAATGATACCCTTGAATATCTATATTTGTAAGCCCTGCTTCTTTTGCCCAGTTAATTGCTTCCGTATATTCTTTGCGAGTTATTCTTTGTGATATTTCCGGATATTCAAATGCTTTGTACATAGGTCTGTATTGGGACATCAGATTAAAGTAGGTATCTTTTGGGAGGTTCTTTGCAACCCATTCTATCACTTCTTTTGTCCCGCTAACATTATTCGGCATAACTAAATGACGGATCATTAATCCCCGATACATAAGACCATTATTTGCAGGTTTTGCTGTTCCTGCCTGACGATACATTTCAAGAATAGAATTTTGTGTAACTTCCGGATATGTATATGCACCAGATGAATATTTTGCAGCATTTTCACCGTTTGAATACTTGAAGTCAGGCAAGTATATATCAATTATACCATCAAGAATTTTTAATATTTCTACACGTTCCCATCCACACGTATTATATACTAAAGGAAGTCTCAATCCTTTCGAAGCTGCTAAATCTACTGCAAGTACTATATGTGGCGAGTAATGAGTTGGTGTAACAAAATTGATATTATTACATCCCATTTTTTGCAGATTAAGCATCATATTCGCAAAATCTTCTATACTTCTTGCAACACCTTCTCCTCCCTGACTTATCTCCCAGTTTATACAAAAAACGCATCTTAAGCTACAATTTGTTAGAAATATGGTTCCTGATCCACCATTTCCAACAAGCGATTTTTCCTCTCCAAAATGGGGATGATATGATGAAATTTCTAACTGCGAATTAGCCTGACAAAACCCTTTTTCCCCTTTGAGTTTATTTACTCTACACATCCTTGGACACAGTTCACAACTTTCCATTATTTCCCACAATTTTTCTCCACGTTTTTTTAATTCTCCGCTTCTATGCAGTTTTAAATAACCAGGCTCGAAATTTTGATCTGATTTTTCTTTGCATCCAACACTATAGGAATTAAAAAAAGATATAAAACATCCGATTACAGTGTACAAACCGGATTTAATAAAATTTCTTCTTGATTTTAAGTGCATTTGGTATCACCCTCCTTATTAGTAAAGTTTTTATTTCACAGCCCGATAGAGTGGCGTGAAACGCAGCTCTATCGATCAAGCTCACCTGCCGTTATGAAGCCCAGCGGAATAGCGGGCAGGTAGCGCCCTGCTAGGTAATTTGTTTGCTTTTTGCTGCACTCCCAGGACATGTTTCTCTCATAGTACAAAAGCTGCAACCTTTCTTTCTCACAGGGAATGATGCTGCATTTAAAATTACAAAAAACACCAGAATAAACAAATAAATCCAAGCAGGATTTTTAGAATGCCAACCAGTTAGGTTTATATTAACTTAATTGTTTTCTAAACTGTCTATCAGTTTACGAATATCTAAAGGTTCACTTTTACTTGGGTCACGAACTAATAAATGTGCTTTATGATCACACTTTGAGACACAAACGCCACATCCCATGCAAAGTTCTTCGTTTACGTGAACCTTATCATCAATCATTTCAAGCGCTCCAAATTGACAAAATTCAATACATGAACCACAATATACACACAACTTATAATCAACCTGACTGACGTAACCAGAAGAAGCGAGCATCGGCGTACCATTACGCCAAGCTTGCATTGCCCCACAACAACAAGAACAGCAGTTGCATATAGCATAAAACCGACCTAACATTGCATATTTAAAAAAAGCATGGTGAACATGGCCCCTTTCATGCTCTGCACGCAAGATTTCTAAAGCAATTTCCTGTGTTATCCAACGTGAACGACGAGGATGATGTTCGATAACAAAACTGGCAAATGGCTCGCCGACAATGAGACAAACATCCATCGGCTGACAAGGATTTGAACGTGAGGAACGACAAGGACATTCAAGAGTAATAATATGGTCGGGATTGTATAAAATAATGTCACGAGCATGAGTATATGGGATCACTTGTTCTAAATTTTTTAAACTGATTTCCTTATTTATCGTTACCAAACGATTTGCTTCCTCAAGTGGTACTACTTTACCATGGTAGGTTTCAGCAAATGTGACATGCCTGGAAACTGGACCATCACTTTCCTGCTTATGGAAAATCTTTGATATAATATTCCATAGTGGCCGAATGAAACGAGTCAACGGATGTTCTCCTGTCCCGATACTAATATAGAGGTAGAGCCATCGCCCATAGACATATCCATGAATACAATCGAATAGAGAAAAGTCAGCTATTTTGCTTGCTTCCCGAAAAAAAGCACGGGTGGAGGGTTTAAATAAAGTAGATATTAATTTCATTCTTCATACTTAATGTTTCGTACGCAGTCCTGTAGCGCCAGCAGGGAGCGTTTTGTGGACTGTTCAAACCAGTGATAACAAAATTAGTTGTTACCTGCCAGGGGTTAGAGTTATTCATTATTTCCATTTTTCCATTTACAAACTCAATAATCACCGAGTGTCCCGATGAATCGGCAATGAGGTAATGTATTGGTGGATCTTCCATACGGATATTATATTGTTGAATTAGTTTAATCGCCTCCTGAGTTGAACTTGCGTAATCCAAAACAAGGCGAATAAGCTGTAGCTCGCCAATAGTTACTTTGGAAGCATCATGGGGAGATAGCGCCTCCTGTATAGCATTCATCCCAACAGCCACACCCTTTTCATTCATTCCGTCAAAAGGGTGATAAGGCAGTGTTCGCAACGTGTTCTGATTTTCAGAAAAATCCGGAGTTTTATCATGATCATAATTTAAAAAACCCAGATCAACTGTGGAAACAGACGAATAGCCGTTAGGAGGATTGGTAAATAAAATAAAATATGTAGAAGAATCCGGCCAGTCGAAATTTCGGCCTAACAACCGACTGCCTTCACCAAAGGCTGAAAAACAGGTACAATAAAAATTTTTACTGTTTGAATTGTTCGAGGGATAAAGAGCAATATTACCCGTTTGTAAAAAGGCTGAAATTTTTAAAAAGCATGATAATTTAAGTGTGATAAAGGAATCGCCGACAATTT
>JAUWMO010000224.1 GCA_030613125.1 Bacteroidota bacterium
ACCTCTAAATTTAACCCACTTAAGGATGAGGGGTTCATGAGAGGACAGTTAAACGTTATATGTTGTTACAGGTTATCCTCCTTCGCTAAAGCTACGGAAGACGAAACAGGTTACAGGCAAACTATAACTTAAAACTTATAACTTTGATCCCACTCCGAAAAGTAAGAAATTAAAAAATAAAATATCATAGCACAAAATTTTACAAATTTTAAACTTACAACATATAACGTAACAAGACAATAAAAAAATTACTTTACAAAAGCCTGGACAACCATGGCCCTCTCATTCCCTCCATTAATAATGCGATATGAGCCGCATGAGGCAGGGATAATAAATGTTTCTGCATAATTGTACCTGTATTTTTTACCTCCCAATGTTTCAACCAAAATTGAACTTCCTTCCACAAGCATCATAACATGGCATCGGTTTTCTGTTTCAACATCCAAAGTGGTGTCAAACTCATATCGAACAACATCATAAAAATGGTTGGGATGTGTTGGCAGGTGAACGAGCTGCCAGTCTTTTCCTCTATCAATTATCTTCGGTCTTGCAATCAGATTTTCGGTTACCCATTTTCCTTTCCTGCTAAAATCAAGGTTATTGAAAGCCCTTTCTATATTGAGGGAACGGGGTTTCCCATCAAGGTCAGGTCTAAGCCAATCGTACATTTTAAATGTATATATGTAGGGAGTACTACTGATCTCAAGAACTAAATTATCTTTACCTGAACCATGAATGGTTTGATTTGGGATGAGGAACAGATCATGCTTGCACGAAGGATGAGACTGCACAAAGTGATTTATCTCAACTGGTCTGTTATGCTTATAACTATTTTTAAGTTCATTTCTGAACTCACCAGGTTTAATATTCTCTACAAAACCCAGGTTCACCCTGGCATTTTTTCCGGCATCAATTATATAATAGGACTCATCCTGAGTAAATGATTCACCAAATTCTTTTTTGATATACTTTTCAGTGGGATGAACCTGGACCGAAAGGTTACCACCTTCAAAAGTATCCAGAAAATCAAAACGAATTGGAAACTCATCGCCAAAGCGTTCAGCTGCTTTTCCAAGAATATTATTTTGTTCCTGAAACATCAGGAAGTCAAATGAAAACTCCAATAATAAGTTATCACTTTCGAAAAAAAGTCCATTTTCAGGAACAATTAACTCAAACGACCATGCATAATTTGGTGCATCCTGATTTAACTTCCGGATATGTTTCTTCAACCAGGTTCCGCCCCAGGGACCAGGCTCAAACCAGGGTCGTACACGGAAAACACTACGGGATATGGACCTCAGTCCCTCCCTGAACTCATAACCTCTCATAAAAACCGGCGTTTCCGGTCTTTGTCCATCTACTATTAACTCAATATTAGGAAGTATCTCTTTTTTGTGACGGTTTAACACGGGCCAGTCAACAAAATAGAACCGCTTATACATTTCTTTTGGATCATTGGAAGCTGATTTACCAAGATTGCTGACACTGCCTGCCCTGGACCTGAACTGCAGTTCGTTCTTTGGCAAGTCAATATACGCCACAGGTCCTACCCAATCTACCAGAGCTGCACCACAGCCATAGACGATACTTATATCGTAAGTGTCATTGTAATCAATTTTTCCAAGAAGTTTACTGTTAAAAAAATACCAAAGCTTCAAGCTGCATTTCGTTCCAAATAACGGATCATCCCCTTTAATAAAATAGTGAACCAATTTATCTATGATTTTTTCCGGTAACATTGCACTACTCACATTGTACCAGGCAACACTTAAACCCAGTTTTTCAAGTTCACTCCCTAATTCATTACGGACCTGTTCCCAGAATACTCCAATATATCCATCAAGACGTATATGTCTGTGAAAGCTCACCAATCGGGCAAGAGCCGGATAACCTGACTTGATTTTTCCTGCTCCCAGTGGAAATGACGGATACAGATCATACTCACCAGGTTGACCCGTGCTCCGTGTAACAGGTGCCAAAGGGTTAGCTGCTCTCCTCCATTCCTCTGTAGCATTTTTAAAGCCTCTGGTAATGTTTTTTCTTTCCATTCTTCCATTTTTCCATTCTTCCATCTTTCCATCTTTCCATCTATTCATTTCCCGGATGAACCTTATTTACTTTCTCCAGACCAATCCATCCTGCCGGATATGCCATGACCTATCATTTTCATTTGCAGGAAGACTGATTTCAAACATGTTGGATGTTGTTTCAATTTTTAGTAAAGATTGTGAGTAGTTCTCATTCGCATTGACACCCAATTGCTCCAGGCTGGTTGCATACGATCCATTGGAAGCATAGTATTTTTTTTGTTTATAATAAAGTAGCCTGAGGTTCCATTTTACCTTTTCATCCGGATTGATCCTGAATTCTTCCATTCCTGTTCCTGCCACCATACCTGAAAACTGCACAAAACCCCATAATTCAGGCAAATGCATATTGATCAGGCCCTGTGGTGACCAAACCCAATTGTTTTCAGGCAGGTTTTTACCGGTCTCAGGGTCCTTCCTTTTAACATATTTTCCATCTACAATATCAACATCCCATTCTACTCTTGAGAAATTTATCCTCCATTGTTCGCCAGGATCCGGTTTCCTGTTTCCAGGGGCACATTCTTTAAGGATATCCCAGGGCATTGCAATCTCAAGTGTCCACTTCTCGTCTTTATTAGCCGGATCATTAATTGTTCCATATACTTTGACCCCAACCTTGATACCATTTATATCCCAACCGTTTATGGCAGGTCCGCCATTACGATATGACTTTGCAAGTAACAGGTCCCATTCTGTTCCAAAGGCATTCATCTCGAATTCATAATAGTTATGTGTATTCCCATCCGGATCTATAAACACCTCAAAATCATTATCATAAAAAATAATAGTATCTCTCTGCCGGAGTGTGGCCCAAATTTCCGGTTCTTCAAGTTCAGCCGAGATATAAAAATAGGTGTTATCCCAAAGCATTTTAGCGCGTGTTCTGTATCTGGGAGCAGGTTTTGTTTTTCCCTCAATGTCACTGAACTCAGTGGTCCATTCAATTTTATCCCATGCATCCTCACTCAAATCGCCATCAATAAGTATAGGAACCCCGGTCTTATAACAAATATAGTTTCCCGGAGAAAATACCAACTCAGGTTCAGGAATTATATTTTGCTGAATACCTGACTGGTTTTGATTTTGCTGAGTACAACATAAAACCATGATTGTCAGTATAATAGATAGTGCACTGATTGTCTTTTTCATCTAATTGAAATTTTTATTTAACTGTGTACTTTTGTACATGGAGGTTTCATAATTATATCTGGTTAAAGTTATTCGAATCCCTGAGTAATGGCATTCAACAAAGATCCATTATAATCCTGAGTATATTCCCAGAACATGATACCCCCTATCCCCTTCCTACGGATATATTCTGTCTTATACCTGATTGATTCTGCATCATCATATGTAATAAATACCCCGTACTTATTACTCCATAAATATGGAGCTAATGCTTTATCATCCCAATATCTTTTAAAGTCAGGATCGCTAAGATAACCGACATAAATGCCAGCATAAGTAAGAGCACCAGCACCTCCGGAATATGATTGATATAAGCCATTATTCTGTTTTGTAACGCCACTCCACCATCTACCATAGAAAGCTGCTCCCATCATGATCTTTTCTGGCGGAACGCCATATGATAAGTACATCTGTACTGATTCCGAAGCGCTGAACCTGGAGCCCGGATCATGGTTAGACGGATAAAGATTTGTATGATGGCCCGTTATTGAACTCCAACTCCCCTTGAAATCATATGTCATGACATTAATGAAATCCAGAAGACCAATAACTTTATTAAGCTCCATCAGGTTAACAAGCCATTCTGACGATCCTGCTGCAATGGTGAGTAAATAAGGATCATCTATAGGTCGCATTTCAGTTACCTCCAGGTTATTTAAATGTGATCGCAGATTCTGAAGCAAGAAGGTAAAATTTTCTTTATCCTCAGGACGTGAACCATTTCCATACCCCGGAAATTCCCAATCAAGATCCACACCATCGAGTTGGTATTTAAGGATGAATTCTGTGATACTTTCAGAAAAAACATTTCTTGATGAATCTGTCAACGCTGCATCAGAAAAGCCTCCTGACCAGGTTGCTCCCCCTACTGAGATTAATACTTTCAGATCAGAATTCACACTTTTCAATCCTACTAACTCCCTCAGTATTACTGAGTCTTGTTCCATTTCACTATAGACTTTTCCATCTTTCACATTTACAAAGGCATAGTTTATATGAGTTAGTTTTTCAGCCTGAATGGCACTAAAATCAATATTACCCCAGCCTGGCACATAAGCTATCACCTTAAAATCTCCTTCCGGCAAATCAGGTATGTCAGGGATCTCATATTTTCTACATGATTGTATTAACAAAACAGGTACAATAATAAGTAATGCTTTGATACAATGTTTTAACATCTTATTACCAGGTTTGATTATATTTTAATTGATCAGGATCTCATCCACAAAAAGCCAGGCCATTTCGCCTGTACTTTCATGCCATTCCGGGCAGAGGCCATGATTGACAGCTTTTATTTTAATGAACTTGCATGGAAGGCCTTTAAATGTGACCAGAAATTCATTTTTAGAGATCGCACTCAGTTCATCAGATTCACCTGGCTCATTTGAATATACATTCTCAAATTCACTTCCATCTATTGAGACAAAAATTTCCACTAATTTTGGAGGAAATATACATGCTGCCATATTAGTAAGAAAATCCACCTTTATTTTATGAATTTCTGTAATCATCCCAAGATCAAGTACCCATTCAAAATCTTTCTCTTCCCATCCTATCCAGTTTCCATCACGGTAGTTCAAGCTTCCAAATACACCATCTGTCAGAGCCATAGTTCCAGGATCATATTTTTCTGATGGTGGATTTGTTAGTTTTCCCATCCTCAGGAATGCCAGATGATGTGTATTCTCATTAACTACGGGGTTGACTTCCATATTATACTGGTAAGTATATATAATACCATTATTTCTGATCTCCACTACCCTGTATCCTCTGTATCCGGTTCCCCAACTCCCCCCAAAATGGCCATCAAAATAATAAGGGACACCATTCCCTATTATCAAACCATCTTCATTATGATCATGTCCCTGGAATACACCGAGTATATTTGAATGTGATTCAAGACAATTCCTTATTTCCGGGCAATCAATTCCAGCCCCGATCCATTTCCTGGGGGAAATATGCATAAACACAAACACTCCTTTTTTATGTTGGTAAAAGTCCAGGCGATCCCATAACCACTCTATATCTGCACAAAGATATTCACCTGTTTCATCAGATGTTGAAGCCAGAATAATAGCATAGTCCCCAATTTCAAAATCATAGTTATCAGGATAACCCCATATTTTTTCCCATCTCTTATCATCAGCCATATCATGGTTACCCCGAACTACATAATAAGGCATTTCCAATTCGTCCAGTTTTTCTTTTACCTCCCGAAGAAATTTTGGATCATTATGAAAAACATCCCCTATTAATATTACAAGATCAAGTCCCTTATCGTGATGATCTGCGTTCAGGTTTTCAATCAATATGTTATAATTTGTTTCATAATCGGTATCAGCCTGACCATAATGGCCATCTGAAGCCATAGCAAACCTGAGAACCAGAGAAGGATCTTTTATTTTATTAGTAGTAGTCTCAATACAGGAATTAAATAGAAAAAATACCTGCAAAACCAGCAAAACCGGCAAAGTAATTGTTTTACTGAATAGTAATTGCCATAAGTTTAATTTTCGCATCATCCGTTTAAAATTTAGAATTTTTAGTACTGGATTT
>JAUWMO010000258.1 GCA_030613125.1 Bacteroidota bacterium
CAACATTATTATTCGCTACGCACAAGCAGGCACACATTCCTGCTTCCTGAATCAAGTCCGGGACAGGCTATGAGGTTTTACTCGTTCCCACTTGCCATCCCACAGGCAACTCGTGAGGGATTCGCTCGTAAACTCGCTCACCGTTCACTCTCAAGTTCGCTCAAACATTCCAACTTTCCGCCAAAGGCGTGCCTTCGGCACAATATTCCATGATAACTACGTATTATCTTTAAGAACCATTAATAATATGTGAACAACCAATCGAAGCGAGCTCCTGAACACAACAACTATAAAAACAATATGTGAACAATTAGTATATTTTTTTTATTTACCCTGTGAAATATTGCTTAGCAATAAATTTTTGATTTATTTCACAGGGTGAATTTGCGAAGCTATGTACTTTACTATATCACAATGACTATATCTGAAAATAAAATTGTAACGCTAACATATAAGCTTAGTTTGAGTAGTAATGGGAATGAAATAGTTGAAACAATCCGGAAGGAAAAGCCACTTGTCTTTCTTTTTGGAGCAGGAAACATGCTTCCTGAGTTTGAGGAAAATTTGGTAAACAAAAGCCAGGGTGATCCTTTTTCATTCATACTGAAATCTGATGAAGCATATGGAGACATCAGAGAGGAAGCAGTTGTTGATGTTCCTCTTAATTCGTTTAAGATTGATGGAAAGATTGACGAGTCTATGTTGCAGGTAGGCAAGAGTATTCCTATGAGGGATCAGCATGGGAATGGGATGAATGGGGTAGTGACCGCCCTGGACAATGAATATGTTACTATGGATTTCAATCATCCACTTGCAGGCAGGGATCTTCATTTTGAGGGTCAGATCCTGGAAGTTCGGGATGCAACCGGGGAAGAACTATTGAATCATTTACATCCACATTCAGGCGGCTGTGGTGACACCTGCCAGGATCGAAGTTGTGGGGATGATTGTGGCTGTGGCTCTGATGATTCGTCCCATAATTATGGAGACAATGGATGTGGTTGTAATCATTGATTTTTGTGCCTTAAAATAGAATAAATTATGTGGAGAAAGCTACCCCTCATCTGGAAGATATTAATTGGAATGGCCCTTGGAATGGTCTGGGGTGTGGTTGCTGTTCTTATTGGAGCTGAAAAATTTACTTCAGACTGGATAACACCCTGGGGAATAATATTCCTGAATTTATTAAAACTCATTGCAATACCACTCATATTTGTTTCGCTGGTTAAAGGCATTTCGAGCCTGACTAATATTTCCAAACTCTCAAGGATAGGTTTTAAAACCCTTGCATTATATATTTCAACAACCGTCTTTGCCATAATGATAGGGCTTGCAATGGTATTCATTATAAAACCCGGAAATACCTTTTCTGATGAGAAAAAAGCAGAATATACTGAAAAGTATCAGAGAACAGTTGAAGAAAAGGAGGTTACTGCCGCGGATCAAAAAGAGGAATCTCCCCTCAGGGTAATAATAGATATGGTCCCCGAAAATATTGTTAAGGCTTCTTCTGATAATTCAAAAATGCTTCAGGTTATCTTTTTTGCCATTCTTTTTGGTGTGGCAATGGTTATGATACCTTCCGGGAAAGTAAAAATAGTCAAAAGGTTCTTTGATGGTTTAAATGATATTATTCTGAAGATCATAGATCTGATTATGTTATTTGCACCTTACGGTGTACTTGCATTGTTAGCCGGTCTGGTAGTTGACTTCGGAGGTGATATTGATCTGTTTGCAGCATTGGGACTGTATGCAATAACTGTTGTTATAGGCCTTTTTATCCTGATATTATTTTTCTATCCTGCACTTATGAGGATATTTGTTAAGGTAAAACTCAGGGATTTTTTTAGAGCTTTACTGCCTACACAGATGGTTGCCTTTTCAACCAGTTCGAGTGCAGCAACTCTTCCGGTGACAAAAGAACAGGTTGAGAAGGAACTTGGAGTGTCTGAGGAGATATCAAGCTTTGTTCTGCCAATAGGTGTAACAATAAATATGGATGGGACCAGTGCCTACCAGGCTATTGCAGCAGTATTTATTGCCCAGGTTTATGGCATTGACCTGAGTGTGGGTCAATTATTTACTATTCTCCTTACAGCTCTTTTAGCTTCAATTGGTTCTCCCGGTGTGCCCGGAGGAAGTATTGTTATGCTTATCATTGTCCTTAGTTCCGTAGGTCTTCCTGCTGAAGGCCTTGCCTTAATACTTGGCATTGATCGACCTCTTGATATGTTGCGCACCGTGGTTAATGTTACAGGAGATTCAACAGTTGCTTCTATTATTGCAAGAACTGAGGATGAAATCCAATACCCGCCAATAAAGGAAACAGTTGAGAAGGAAGAACTTGTTGAAATCTCATAAACTAACAATATCAATATCGAATAGCAACAATATATTGTATTTGAGTTTTTGAATATTGTGTTTTTGCCGTAGGCATCCCTTAACTTCGGGAGAATATTATTTATTCACAATAAAATTAGTTTTTAAAGGTGTTTCCCAATCTTCGGGAAACTCACTTCGTTCGGTTGTCGTTTGGTATTTGTAATTTGCCTGCCGTAGGCAGGGTATTTGTGCTAAATAAATATTCATCGCCCCTTTGAGGAGCAAATCAAAGCCACCTGCTAACCCGCTTTATTCCTGTTTTGTGCAATGGGACACCCAAAAATAGAAATAATAAAAAACTAGATAAAACTGCCTGAATACAATACTCTTTGAATTAATCCAATATTGTATTGCAAAACTATTTGGTAGTTTATTAATGAATATTTACGTTTGTATATAAAATGACTAATAGTCACTAAATATTCATTAGTTAAATAAATTATGGGAATACAGGAACGCAAGGACAGGGAAAAGCTTCAACGCAGAAATGATATAATTGATTCTGCTGAACAGCTTTTCTTTAAACATGGTCTTGGAAATGTGTCCATGGACCATATAGCTCAGGAAGCTGAATTATCAAAAGGGACGTTATATCTCTATTTTAAAGGCAGGGAAGATCTGCATTATGCTGTTGTAAACAGGGGCCTTGACCTTCTTAATGAAATAATACAGAGGAATCATGTTCGGGAAGCAAGTGGTGCGGATAATCTGCTGCAACTTGGCCGCTCATATATTGATTTTAGCAGGGAACATCCTGGTCATTTCCAATCAATGATGCTGTTTGATGCTTCCAGTTTTGAAAAGGTTGACAAAGAACAATCACTCAAAATTCTTGAACCGGGATCACCTCTTATGTTCCTGATTGAAATTGTAAAAACAGGTCAGGAGGATGGTTCAGTCAGAAATGATATTTCGCCTGAAAAGCTGGCCATGATCCTTTGGTCTCACCTCTCTTCAATACTAGAACTTATTACGCTTAGGGGGCCTTTACTTAATTATCTGGAAGTTGATAAAGGTTCAATTATTGATGCGCAATTCGAAATCTCATTGAATGGTGTCTTATCTAAATAACAGGTTAAATGAAAAATAATATAATATTATTTCTCCTGATAATAATTGCCAATATTGTGCATGGTCAGCAGATAACCCTTGAGAATTATGTCAGGATCGGTCTTGAGAATAACCTTGCCCTGAAACAAAAAAAAGCATCCTATAATAAAAGTCTTGAAGTGCTTAACCAGGCACGGGCATATTTCTTGCCCCAGATAAGTCTGAATGCAAGATATTCAATAGCTTCAGGAGGACGAACTATTGAATTTCCGGTAGGGGATATGTTGAATCCTGTTTATTATACATTAAATGAATTAACCGGAACTAATGATTTCCCAACCATCGACAATCAGGTTTTCTATTTTTATCGGGATCATGAACAGGAAACAAAACTTGAACTTATTCAGCCGATAATAAATCCTTCAATAGCATATAATTATAAGATTAGCAAAGAGTTAAGTAATGTTGAAATGGCTGACCTGAACACTTTTAAGAGACAGTTAATAGCCGATATAAAAACTGCATATTACAGTTATCTGAAAACTATACAGCTATTTGACCTGGTTAATGAAACGCGAATATTACTTGAAGAAAATATCCGGGTGAATAAAAGTTTATTTAATAATGAAAAAGTAACAATTGATGTTGTTTACAGATCTGAGGCTGAGCTAAGTAAGCTTGAACAGAATGAGGCCATAGTCGTTAAAAATAAAAAAATGGCTACATCATGGTTCAACTTTTTGCTAAACCGGCCATTTGACTCAGAGATAGATCCTGGCCATGATGCTGAGCTGATCACTGAGCATGTAAGCCTCTATGAAGCTGAAAATCTGGCCTTGAAGAATAGAGAGGAATTGAATAAGCTTGATTCTTATATTAATGTTGCAGAATATAATCTTAAACTGCATAAATCAAACAGGATCCCAAATATTTTTGCCGCAGTTAATTATGGTATTCAGGGTACTGACTACCGGTTTAGTACTGATGATGATTTTTTTCTGGGATCATTGGTACTGCGTTGGGACCTTTTCAAAGGTTTCGAGAATAAGGCAAAAATCGGGCAGTCAAGGATCGAACTTGATAAAATTAATACAAAAAAAGATGAAGTAACCGACCAGATAAGGTTGGAGGTGGCTGAAGCTTATTATAACCTTGAAGCAGCCTATAAATTTGTCAGGGCTGTTCAAAAAGAGAAGGAAAGTGCAGGAAAGGCCTTCAGGGTTATTGACAGGAAATATGTAGAAGGTATGGTTACACTTGTGGAATTTATCGATTCCCGGACAACCATGACAACAGCATCTGCCAATTATATAATATCAAAATTCGAATATCAAATAATAGAAGCTGAATTTGAAAGGGTGAGGGGTACTTATTTTTTGCCTGAAATAAATAACTGAGATTCATCCGGAAAATGAATAGGTGTCAGGTGGAATAGTGGAAAAATGGAATAGTGGAACTTAGAGAGCAAAGCCTGCCCGAATAATTCAGGCGGGCGATCGATCTCATGAGCGAAGCGAGTAATAGTGGAAAAATGGAAAGTAAATACATTAATAGAGGGTCATATTCCAACCTTCCAACCTTCCATTATTCTCTGCCCGAATATCCCGATAACTATCGGGAGGCGGGCAACCTTCTAATATTCCAAGATAACTACGTATAATTCTGAAGAACCATAATT
>JAUWMO010000099.1 GCA_030613125.1 Bacteroidota bacterium
CCCATGGTTTCGCTGGCCCGAAGGGCATATTTCCATAAACATGCTTCTGCTTTGGTCATATTCCTTCGTAAAGCCCTTGCCAAAGGTCTGAGTTTACGGTTGTAATGCCAGTTATTATTGGGTCCTGCGGGTTGCATATAAAATAGCTAAATCCATTTTTTCCACCCCCCACCTACGGTGACCCCCTCAAGGGGGACATAACTTTCTTCTTCTTTTTATTGTTTTCGTCAATGCAGCACCCAAATTAGAAAAATGTAAGCTGAATATCAAAGAGTTATGAGGATTTTCTGCAAGAGTGACGAAAACAGGAGAGAATGTCTCATTCAGTGTCCTGAAAAATTCAAGTTAAAATATTATTTTCCCATCTTCGTAAAGCAAGGTCCACCCTGAAATCCAGTTATTATTCATGAATGCCCCCTTATAACTCACATTTGTGAACCAGGTATCAGGGTAGGGGGCCATATCAGGAAAAATATCTGTATTCGGACCTATTTTATAAATATTGTTACTTTCTCCAATTCCATAATCTGTAACGTCATTGTTTTGCAGCGAGAAATATATCTTTAAGTATTCCTCCTGTGCTGAAACATCTAAACCCTGTTCTGCCATTATTCTAAAAATTTCCAAAGTGTCATTTTCAGCCACATTCCAGTAACTGTTAAAACTTATATGCAGGTTATCTCTTTGAATTTGTTTATAAGAATCCTGTTCAAATTCAGTATATTCAATTGAACATCCCAGGTCCTGATCAGTAAATATTGAATTGTAAATTTTACCGGCTCCATTCGATGATACAGATATAAGTTTCCTGCCGGTATTAAATCCCCGCCCTATACCGGTAAAATTATATATTTGGGGTAAGGTATATGGCAATCCATAGCCCAATTCTTCGCCCCCGGTAATTTCAATCAGCTTATCTCCAGTCTCAGATGACTGGATAGCCAGGAAGAACTGTATTTTTCCGTGATATCCGTAGTCAACATCCAGCGCATCATCACCACAATAGGCAACCGATATGTTTTTCAGGTTCACACTTCCTCCAAAGCATTCAACTCCGTCATCCTGGTTTGATATTACTTCAATATGATCAATAATGGTGGAAGAACCAACACCACCGAGTGTCAGGCCATTAATCTCATTACCTTCGCCAATATTTGTCCCACCATGACGGATAGAAATATAACTCAGAATTCCTGAATTATCATCATCCAGCATTCCTCCGTAAATGCCACGGTCCTCAGTAACAGGTATCCCCTCAATATGTGCCTCACCCGATTGATTGTTCAAATGAGCCCTGCCAAGAACTATAAGTCCCCCCCATAATCCTTTAGCATGAGTTGGTACTGAACCTATCAGGTCATCACCTTCAACAGTGAATATTATTGGTTCCTCAGGAGTCCCTTGAGCCAGGATTTTTCCATCACGGGCAACTATCAGGGCACTGGCATTTTCTTCCTGTCCTGTACGTCCCCTGATTACCGTTCCCGGTTCGATGGTAAGTGTCTGCCCTTCATTTACAAATACAAAACCTTCCAGGATATATACCTTATCCTTTGTCCACGTAGTTGTTCCTGTACCTTCACCTGTATCTTTTATGGTTTTGATTTCATCAACAGGAGTTTTTCCTTTGCGGCATCCGAAAAACAACAAAGGTAAAACTAAAGTTAAACTGACTGTTTTTAATATGATCTGATTAATTTTGAACATTTTGTTATAATTTAAACTCCAGACTTAGATAAATAACAGACTCATTTTCAAGATTTTGCGGATATGGGTACCAGTCCTGGTAATTGAGTGCAATATTTACATATTTAATCGGTTGAAACTGGATACCGGCAATTAAAGCGCTTCCGTCTTTAGCATAATTCCAACCATACTCTTCACCTTCCAGCTTTGAGGAGGTAAGGATATCGTAGCGGGCAAAAATCTCCCATCTTTTTGCAAAACCGAACATGGAATAGAAGGAATAGCCCCATTTATTTTTGCCGGTTTCATTGGCATCATTAAAACGGTAATTTATTTCTCCGCCAATTTTGAAACGAGAGATACTAAAACCGGTAAACAAAGACAAGGTGCTTTGTAAAGCACCATCTTTTCCAATAAAACTGTAATAGGTTCTTATAAGAAGTTTGTCAATAGGGATAAAAGTGGCTCCAAGTCCGGTTTTAAATGAATTATCCAATTGTAGTTTTGTATAACCTTCCCCGTTTGAGAATGTTATGTCACCACATAGCCGGTTATTTATTCTATATTGTGCCTGGGTCCCAATATCTGCTGAAGATCCAAACCGGTGTTCATCCATAAATGATTTATAAAGATACCTGTGCCCCCAGAATTTTTCCTGAACCTTAAATTGCAGCATATCAATAATACCAAAACTTATAGTAAGTCTATCCTTATGATACCTGAGGGCAGCATTTCTAAAGTAGGCATATCTTTTTATCCTGGAATACTCTGAAAGATCTTCAGGACTACCGATATCCAGCTTCAATATTATGGTATAATTCTGTGCCACATTAGACTGAAATCCAAGATATGCCCGCGTAACATCAAAACCATTGCTCTGCTTGTTCAGATAAGTGTGAAAGTTGCTATATACTTTCCCAATAAATTCAGTGTTCTTAAGGAAAGGCAAAGAATCAATCTTTTGTGCTGAACAGACAGAAACAAAAAGTAATAAAAACATTACAAAAGCTAATATTCTTTTTATTTTCATAAAATGTGGGATAAATGGAAAAAAATCACAACGATTTTAATAATAAAAACAGAAAACTTTCTGGCAGAGCAGGCTTCTTTTTACCCAAGTTATTAACATAATCTTAATATAAGAATGACAATGACTTAAGGTATAATTAACATATGAAATTTATTTTTGTGACAAACATAAATAAAGAAAACTATGAAAAAAGGAATAATTATATCAATGATTTTTACAATTGTGATGCTGGTATCTTTTATTTCGGTAATTGCAAGTGAAAATCCCAGGGAAAAACCTGTTGCCATGACAACTTCCTTGTCTGGGACAATACTTGACGGAAAAACAGGTGAGTCTTTAGTCGGGGTATCTGTAAAGATTGAAGGATGTGAACTTGAAGCTTATACTGACTTTGATGGGGTTTTTAATTTCGATGGTATCATGCCCGGAGAATATACAATTTCCGCAACTATGATTTCTTACAAGAAAGAATCATCGAAATTTGTCGTAAAGCTTCATAACGATAATAGAATAAAACTTAATTTAAAGAGTGTTTCCCAAAAATAAAGACATTTTCTAAGTATAATTAAACCTGTGATGTTATTTTCACAGGTTTTTTTATAACCTTGCTAGGGAATATTATCATACTTCTTACTATTTACCTCCTTACCTTTTTCATCAAAGATAAACCAGGTTCCTGTTTTTTTTCCTTTCTTATAAATCATATCATAGCGGAGGGTTCCATTTTCATCCCAAACATACCATTTACCATCCTTTTTCCCATTGCGGTAGTTTGCTTCGGCAATTTTTTTGCCCGGTTCATTCCAGGTTTCCCATTTGCCATGCATTAAACTTTTCTTAAAAGATCGAAATTCATTAATCTTTCCCGAATCGAAATATATTTTGGTTATGCCATGTTTTTGGCCATTTCTTAAAGCCATTTCTGTTTTTACCTTACCATTTTCATATAATTCTTTATAGACGCCTGAGAATAAATCATTATTCTCATCATAATATAAGCCATCCTTCCCTTCAACAATTTGTCCTTTTAATGAAAGTGTAGCAGAAAGTAAAAAAGCAATAATAAAGATTTGTTTCATATAATAATTTCTAAGCCTATAAATATAAACAATCACTTTGAATTGTTATTTAATGATGTATTTTAAACTTAATGAATAATACCTGCCCAAAGCGAATCTTTCAAATATATAATCCACATTGTTGTATGAGTATGTACTTAAATAGTTACTGTTCAGGATATTTTTAATTGCAAATTTCACTGATAATCTTTTTCCCAACGTTTTTGAAATGTTAAAATCCATCTGGCTACGTGGTTGTTTATAAACGTCTGGAATACCTACTGCATTTACCAGATGCAATTTTTCACCTGTAATATTGTAGCTCAGATTGATGTCCATTCCGATGCTGTCGTTTTTGTACTCTATATAACCATTCACGATATAGGGTGCCTGACCAAACATAACTCTGGTGTCAGGAAAATTGGGGTCAAATACACGTTTGAGGGAGAGTTCTTTATCATCGATGCTTACCATTGATTTTACAAAGGCAACATTACCGCCCAGGATAAAATCTCTTAGAAATGGTACAAAATCCAGGCCAATTCTGAATTCTGCTTCAACTCCAGCAACCTGTGCCTGATCAACATTACGCAGGGTTAATTCAGGGTTTGCAGCTTCTGTATTAAAAGTTCGTTCAATAGGATCGGTAAATGATTTGTAAAATCCACTAACCGATACCATTTCACCCGGTGCCATAAAATATTCCCAGCGCACATCAAAATTATCAGTAATAGTTCGCTTAAGATCAGCGTTACCGATGAAAATGTAGTCACCTACAAAATCAAACGATGCAAAGGGAGCCAATTCTCTGAAAGTTGGTCTGGCTAGAGTGCGATAATATGCACCACGAAGATTTATTTTCTCCGTAAAAGAATATATCAGGTTAACAGAAGGAAGAACATCGAAATTCTCAACTTCTCCTTTTTTCTCATCTTCTTTCAGGCTTTCAGAAAGAATATAGGCATATTCAATACGTGCTCCGGTCACTAATCTTAATTTTGCAAACAATCCCAGGTCACCGGAAACATATCCTCCAAATACATTTTGTAAACCATTGTAACTGTTTTTGTTATCTGAACTCACCGAGTTTGATACATGCAGCTTCCCTGCAGCTGCATCAATGTTGCCGTCCTGAAGATATTCCGGAACACTCCCATTGTATGAGTTTGTATTTTCCCTGAAACTATATTTTTGCTCTCTGAACTCACGATCTTTCATTACGGCTGAACCGCCGAATTTCAATTTTGAAGAATTGCCTCTCAACCTGAATGGCAATTCAACATGTACTTTATTATCAAAATTGGTTTCTTTCATATCGCGATAATACCTGGTTGGAACAGGATATAATGAGGGTAGTATTTCATACAGACAGTTACCGTCAACTATATCATAATTATTTGTAAAAAACCTTAGATCAGGTTCATCCTGAGTAGAATAAGTAAATGAACTCAACCACTTAATTTTCATTTTACCTGCCGATTCAAAATAATGTTTTCCGTTTAGCTGGGCTGAGGACAATCCCCGTTGCAGGAATTGCAGCGTTCTTGTCTGATAGAACATTCCGGCTTCATCAGAATTTTTTTCCCCTTCCTGGTACCTGCCTGTGGACAAAGCACTTTGGTTATGAAGCAATAACAAACCTATTTTGTTGCGTTCATTAAACTTAAGGTTTACATTTCCCAATGCTGACCACAGAACATTTTGTATCCCCTTAATATCTGTATTCAAGGTTAATTGTCCTGTCAGAGTTTTGTCATCCGGGTCTATTAGTTTATATCTGCCAGTAATTCCATTATCAAAGTAATCGTATTCATTGGTATATGAAAAGGCCAGGTTGTATCCAATTATTTTTGATTTACCAGCTTTGATCTGGTCACCAAAAGCAAGCGAATAACTTTGATTTAAGAAGCTTTGCCGTGGCAGAGGTTCCATTTGTTTATTAAAAGATTTTGTGATCTCATCCAACAGAGGATCATCAACGAACCTTGGAGGAATTTGCCCCTGCGCTTTTTCCGGGATGGCCCTGGTTCCATCGTCAAAGCCAAGCCAATCAAGCTTTCCGTCCTCGTAGCCCATGAAGTTGCTATTCAGGTTTGTTTGCGGATTGTATTCAAACTTAGCTGAAACCTGCAGGTTGAATTTATTTGGGAATTCCATTGTGAGAATATCAACATGTCCTCCCGTAAAATCTGCCGGAAGATCAGCTGAGAAAGTTTTGTGCACAATAATACTCTCAATTATATTGCTCGGAAACAAGTCCATTTGAACAGAATTTCTGTTTGGATCGAGCCCCGGGATATCTGCTCCATTCAGAGTAGTTTTACTGTACCTGTCACTTAATCCTCTTACATATACGTATTTACCAGCTTCAACAGAAACTCCGGTAACTCGTTTTAATGCACCTGCTGCATCTGAATCACCCATTTTTGATATTTGATTAGCTGAGATACCATCCAGTACAATGGCCGACTTCCTCTGAAGAGCCTGGATGGCTGCCTCGGTTCTTTTACTTCCTTTTGCCACAACCTGAACTTCCTCTAAAGTTGTTACTGCTTCTCCTAATTGAATGTCAAGTTGGGTGACTTCCCCGGCATTAATCTTTACTGACTCAAAAATTATTGTCTGGTATGAAATGTATGAACATGTAATACTATAATTTCCGGGGTCAAGTTCCAGCGAGAAATTTCCGTCAAAATCTGTAATAGCACCTGTAGATGTTCCTGTCACGACAATAGTAGTTCCAATCAGCTCTTCCGCCGTTTTCTCATCGATAACTTTTCCAGCCAGTATTCCCTTTTGAGAATAGACATTAATTGAAATCAAAGTAGTAATGAGGATAAGAATAACAGACTTTATCATACTTTTTTTTTAATAAATTGCATTTAAAAGAGATCTTGCAACAACATGGCAAGATCTCTTCATCAGAACCCTTATTTATTAACCTGAAAAAGTAATTTGTTATTTGCCGGTACCATAAAATAAAGTCCATCCTGCTGCCCAGTTGTTTCCACCGGGTTGGAAAGCACCCTGGTATGTAACCGAAGTAAACCATGGGTCACCTGGGGTTACTCCATTGGAAGCACCAGATGCAGGAACCGGGTTTGAAGCGGTTACAAGACCAGTAGTAGTTGAGTTATGTCCTTCAGAAAAATGTGCTACCCATGCCGGTGTACCCGCGGCTACTTTATCCTCAAGGGCTTTGGTGGGAAGCTGCTTGCCATCATCACCAACAACCTTATTCCCGGAAGCATCAACCGAGTCACCACTGAAAGATAACTTAAAGATACCTGCTGCAGTTCCATCAGAAATATCTGAGAAGATAGAATTGTTCACAAGCAAATTGCCATCTTCAAATTGCTCAAAGCTGTTTTGATCGCCAATCAGGACTTCTACATCAATTCCCTTTTTCTGGTTTGCAAAAATGGAATTATAATATTTACCACCTGCATTATCACGGAAGGTAATAACTCTTTTACCCGCATCTGCGCCACGTCCAATATAAGTTGCGTTATATATATTAGGAATTGCATAAGGTTCACCGGTTTCAGGATCAGTACCACCATCGTGCTCACCCAAACGGTCGCCGGATCCACCTGTTTCATCCTGAATTGCAACCCAGAATTGCCCATAACCCCTGAAACCCTCATCATAATCATAACTGTCATCTCCAACATAAGCTACAAGAATATGCTTTAATCTTGGTTTACCACCAAAAAACTCAACACCATCATCTTTGTTAGAAATAACCTCAATGTAGTCGATTTGTGTACCGTTTCCTACACCACCCAGGGTAAGACCGTTAATTTCATTTCCTTCGCCAATATCAGTACCACCATGCCTGATGGAAACATAACTTAAAACGCCTGAGTTATCATTATCATCAGCACCTCCGTACAAACCTCTGGATTCACTTGTAGGAATTCCTTCAATAGCAGACTCACCGGGATTTGAATTCAGTTTACCTTTACCAAGTAAAATAACACCTCCCCAAAGGCCTCTCTGGTCTATACCGATGTTTCCGGTAAGGTTGTCGGCTTCAGCCGTGAAAATTATCGGTTCACTCTGGGTCCCGTTTGCCATAACCTTGCCTCCTCTTGCTACTATAAAGGCACTTGCGTCAACTTCCTGCCCGGGTTTTCCTTTAATTATGGTACCCGCTTCAATTGTAAGGGTTTGTCCGCTATTTACAAATACCAGACCATTTAATATCCATACTTTATCTTTGGTCCAGGTCATAGTACCTGTACCTTTTTCCCTGTCTGTTACAGTTACTACACCGTTTTGCTCAGCATAGAGTGTTTCATTCGGATCTGGTTCTGGCACCTGATCTTTTGTGCAGGAACCAAGACTTACCAGAAAAGCAACGATTATCAGGATTGCCTTTCCTTTTAATTGATTTTTCATAATTTTTTTTCGGTTTGCTTAATTTATAAATTTAATTTCGTTACAAAGAAATGACCCAGATATTAACTTGCAGTTACTCATCTGTTAAGCTTCAGTTAACAATTTTGTAGCTAATACGGTAATCTTAATATATTCTTAACATAACTTTAAGATTATCTTCAAATACTTAGTTTTATTTTATATTTCATATTTTCACCAATAATAATTTAACTTATGGGTCAATCAGATTATAAGATTTTGGTTGTTGACGATGAAGTAGATATAATAGAATTCATCACCTATAATCTTAATAATGAGGGCTTTATGGTTTTTTCTTGTAAGAATGGAAAAGAGGCAATTGAACTTACAAAAAAGCACAATCCACATTTAATATTACTTGATGTAATGATGCCGGAAATGGATGGTATTGAGACATGTGAGGAGATAAGGAAAATGCCGGGCATGGAAAATACTATTATTGCATTTTTAACAGCTCGCGGAGAAGATTATTCACAAATAGCAGGATTTGAAGCTGGTGGTGATGATTATATACTTAAGCCAATTAAACCTAAAGTCTTAATAAGTCGAATTAAAGCCTTACTTAAAAGGTTTAAATTATCAAAAGTTGAAAACAGCCCTGTTGAAAATATCATTGAGTTTAATAAGCTGAAACTTGACAGGGAAAAATACCTGGTATTTAAAGACAATAAGGAAATCATACTTCCGAAAAAAGAATTTGAATTACTATCCCTATTAATTTCCGTTCCTGGAAAAGTTTTTACAAGGGATGAGATTTTCAGTAAGGTTTGGGGTGATGATATTATTGTAGGTGAAAGAACCATAGATGTGCATATCAGAAAACTGCGTGAAAAGATAGGTGAAAGTCATATTAAAACAGTAAAAGGCGTTGGTTATAAGATTGTTACATGATTTTTCCGTTGATCCATGCTTCAATTTATTCAGAATTCGTGCAATTTATATGCAGAGGTTATATTTGTATATGGCTGCATATTTCTTAATCTCACCTTAATATACCATCACTCGTACCCCGCACCCCAAGCCCGCTTTCGTTACACTACAGCGGAGGCACCCGGAGCACGAAGCATCCTTCCTTTGGTATTTGTTATTTGGATTATTATTGGACCGGTAAAATCGTTATTTTCCTATTTCGGAAGTGTGATTTTGGAAGTAGGTATCTGTTATGCTTTATTCATTGTCAATTGCACTTCATAAATCCGCCATCCCCAGTCCACAATCGGCAGTCGGCAGTCCCCAATCGGCAGTCGGCAGTCGGCAGTCCACAATCAGCAGTCGGCAATCCTCAATTCCCGTTCTCTTTCTGAAAGAGTACAAAATCCCTCTGGGCTTTCAGCAGATTAATTATATAAAGTGTGAGGTTTTTTGTTTCATTCAAAAGCTCAAGGTACAGCATGCTGCTTTTTGTACTGAGAGGCTCTTTTTTAAGGGTCTTGATAAGCCGTTTTCTGATTTTTTGGATTTTGTCAAGGATTTCTGATTGTAGATCAATAACTTCATCAACTTTTTTATAATTATCAGCCTTGATTACCAAGTCAATGGTATTGAACAACTGTGTCACATCCTCTTTAATGATCAGAAGATCTTCAATCTGGTTAGTGGTCAGAGGCGGATGATTATTATCAATGTGTGTATAAATAGGACCTGAAATAAAAGTAAGACAATGAGCCGTTTCACGGAGATAGTCAAGTACCTGAACATAATAATGCCCACTGTCAATAGAATCTTCCTGCAGACGTCTGATTGTAAAATGGAGGTTGTCCTTTAGGGCTTTTGTTTTTAAGTTTAGCTTATTAATGTTTTTAATAACTTTCTTTATTTTTTTTCTGTTCTCTTCTGCTATGCTTTCAATTGTTTTGTTAAATAATCTCGTAACTTCAGAAATAATTGAAAGTATGTTTTCCTTGCAGGAAATAAAAATATTATTAATGTCGATAGGTTCATCACCTTGTTCCAGCTCTTCCTGCCGTTTTTTATCTGCTTCTCTTTTTTTGTGAATTCTATGAGTCCGTATAACAAAAACTACTGCAAGGAGTAAAAGAATAACAATGGCTATCATCTTGCCATAATAAATAATGAAGGCCACGATAAAAGCAAATGTAAAAGCGATCATTGCAGTAAAAAACCAGCCTATAATAACAGTTATCACTCCTGTAATCCGGTACACGGCGCTTTCCCTGCCCCAGGCC